>JAEWRF010000147.1 GCA_023460155.1 Bacillota bacterium
GTCGTAATGCGCTGCACCCAAAGCCCCGGCGCCGAAATGATGCGGGTCAGAAGGTTCTCGTTACGGCCGCAGTAGCGGATCAGCTCATAGCCGATGCCCACCACCAGCGGGATGCAGAGCAGTTTGACCGCCGAACGGAGAAACGGGTTGGTAAACGGGATAAAAAAGCCGACTAAGATCCCGATAAGGAGCATCAGCACCATGAAACTGGTGCCGCAGCGCGGATGAAAGCGCTGGTGGCGGCGGACGTTTTCCACCGTCAGTTCCTCGTTGTTTTCATAGCAGAAAATCGTTTTATGTTCCGCGCCGTGGTATTCAAAAAGCCGGTGCACGTCCTTCATCTGAGAGCAGAGCGCAACATAGCCGATGAAAATGGTGATGCGCATCGCGCCCTCCGCCGGGGAACGCCATCCTGCCGCCGCCGGCCCGGCCGAAGCCGTAATCAGGTTGTAAAGCCAGGTGGGCAGAACCAGAAACAGCGCCACGGCAATCGCGACGCCGAGCACAGCCCCCGTGCCCGTAAGTACGCCCGTCATTTTGTCGCCGAGCTTTTCCTCCACCCACTTATCGAATTTGCTTTCCTCCGCCCCGGCTTCGTCCTCCGGCATCGATTTTTCGGCGGATCTTGAAAGGGCTCGGTATCCGATGGTCAGCGAATCGATGAATGCGGCGATGCCGCGCAGAACGGGCCAGCCGAAAATCGGATATTTCTTCCGCAGCCCCCCCGCAGTCAGCTCCTCAGTTTCGATCGAGCCGTCCGAGTTCCGAACGGCCATAACCGTTTTCTTCGGCCCCATCATCATGATTCCCTCTATCAGGGCCTGCCCCCCGATGGATGTAATGCAGGCTGTTTTTTCCCTTGGCATTCTTTCGGAATTCCTTTCTCTACCGGTTTATTTCCCGTTTGGTCAGATGGTTTCCCTGACCCCGTTTTCCAGATGTTCGAAGGTCGGGATCCGTATGGTGACAGCCGTGCCGACGTTTTCGTGGCTTTCGATTTCAAGGCTCCCGGAATGGAGGTTCATGATCTCGTCGGCCAGCGCGAGCCCAATGCCCGAACCGCGCACGGTCTGATTTGCTTTGTAAAACTTCTTTTTGACGTTCGGCAGATGCTCCTCCGGGATGCCGCACCCGTTGTCGCTGATGACGACGCGGATAAATCCGTTTTCCTCATCGGCGGTCACGCTGATCGTGCCGCCCTCGCTGGTGTATTTCAGGGCGTTGTCAAGCACGTTCACAAACACCTGACGCAGGCGGTTGATGTCGCCCAGCACCGGCGGAAGGTTCGCGGGCTCGTCGTAAAGAAGAAACTTGCACTCTGTTTTTGCCCGTTCGCTGAACATGTAAACCGCTTCGCCAAGCTCCGCGAGAATGTCGATCTTATCCATGGTGAGGGTCATGCGGCCGCTCTGCATGCGGGAAAAGTCGAGCAGCTCCTCCACGATGCCGGAAAGACGCTCCGATTCGCGCACGATGATGTTCATGCCGCGCTCGAAGGTCTTCTGGTCGGTCTCGCCGGCCTCGATGGTCTCCGCCCAGCCCTTGATGGCCGTCAGCGGCGTGCGGAGTTCATGGGAAACGGAGGAAATGAAGTCATTCTTCATCTTCTCGCTCTGGCCGAGCTCCACCGCCATATCGTTGATGGTGTCGCAGAGCTGGCCGATCTCGTCGTCGTTGGACTTCTCGATGCGGGCGTTGAAATCCCCCTGTGCGATCAGGCTTGCCGTCGCCCCGATCCGCTTGATCGGGGTGATGATGGACCGCATGAAATAGTAGCTGGAGAAAATCACGAACAGGATGATGAGAATGCCCGCCGCGCCGAGCGCGCCGATAATCAGTATAATCTGCCGGTCGGCCTCTTCCAGAGACACCACGTAGCGCACCGCGCCGATGGGGGTGCCGCCGTCGCTGTGAACCACGCGCGTAACCGCCATCACCTTTTCGCCGCTCGTCAGTCTCCCCGTCCAGGTACCGTATCCGTTTTTATCCGCCAGGGCGGTCTTGTAATCCGGCACCGGCTGAGTCTGGTCCGGCGCAAATCCGATGGAGGTCACCGTAATCCGGCCCGAGGAATTGAACACCATTAGCTCCATGCGCTCCTTGTCGGGAAAATCCTGCACATAGCTGCCCGCGGCGTCGCTGAAATCCGAAGGGGACTTGCGCCCGTAGCCCGCGAACATGTTGGTCAGCTCCTCCGAGCGCCCGTTCAGAGCCCACTGAATCCCATTGTAAACATAGCCCTGCACCACAAGGGAAAGAGTCGCGATCAGCGTGATCATAACGAGCAGAATGACGCCCAGACTGTTTAAAAGCCAGCGCCTTGTAATGCTCCCCCTTCTGATCATGCTGTTCTCTGCTCCTCCCTGCCCCTATCATGCAAATTACTTTCAGGCTTAAATTTTTTAGTCAGAACTTTCGTTTCTTTTGGCTTTAACTTCTTTCCGGGCGCAAGCGCCGCTCTCGTCTCCGGCGGACACGGCTTCGGCTGAATTCAGTTCAACAGCCCAGCGTTCGCACTTCGGAATTCCCTCTGAATGAAGACTACGTTTCTTTTGACCTTAACTTTTCTTTACGAAAAGAAAAGTTAAGTTTCCCACTTGTAGCCGAGGCCCCAGACCGTGACGATATGCTTGGGGCTGGAGGGTTCATCCTCCACCTTCATGCGCAGGCGGCGGATGTTGACGTCCACGATTTTCTCCTCGCCGTAATAGGCCTCGCCCCACACGTGCTTCAAAATTTCGGTGCGGTCAAGGGCCGTTCCGGGGCTGGAGAAGAAATACTCCATGATCTGAAACTCAACCTGCGTCAGCTCGATCGGTGCGCCGGATTTTAAAAGCGTGCGGTTGCGCAGATTGAGAACGAACTCGCCCGAATGGATCTCCTCGCTGAAATTATTGCGGTCGCGCACCTGCTCAAGCGCCACGCGGCGGTAAACGGCGTCCACCCGGGCAACCAGTTCGCTCGGGGAAAACGGCTTTGTCACATAATCGTCGGCCCCCATCATGAGGCCGCTCACCTTATCCATCTCCTGAGTTTTCGCCGTCAGCAGAATAATCCCGATGGAGCCGCTGCGGCGGCGAAGCTCCTTGCAGACCGCAAGCCCGTCGAGCTGACCGGGCATCATGATATCCAGCAGGGCGATGTCCACATTGGGGCCCTCGCGGTCATAGATGTGCAGGGCTTCGTCGCCGCTGGAGGCCTCCAGCGTCTCATAGCCCGCGCGTTTCAGATTGATGACGACGAACTCCCGAATTGCCTGTTCGTCTTCCGCCACCAAAATTGTTTTCATAAAAAACCTCCCGACCATACCTTGAACGGACCTAATCCTGAGTAATCAGCTGGAACGAATCCCGGACCTCCTCCTCCGTCATGGAGAGGGGCTCATCCGGTGAGGGCAGCTCGGCGGCGAACACCATGTCTTCGCTTACGCCCAGCTTAAAGAAGCCTTTCGTTTCCGTTCCGGCCGCCCACTCCTTCGGCGTAAACGCCTGAATCTTCAAAAGGGGCAGCGCGATTTTTCCGGCCGTGCCCTTCGGCCCGGCAATCCATTCGTAAAACGTGAGCGTGCGGGAGGGAACGTCCGTCTTGGTCGTCGTTTTTCCCCTCCAGAGATCCGGGATGGAAAACCAGTACCCGTCCGAGTAATCGATCACCATGTTCATGACGCGCACAAACGTGTTTGTCTCCGTTTCGTACCGCTGCCAGGTGGTGAGGTACGCCGCGTCGTCGATGACCGCCCCGCTGTAGCCCGGCATCTGCGTCACGATTGGAATTTCGATAATCTTGTCGCCGTTGATGTCGCGCGATACGACCGAGGTGCTCCGCTCGGTGTTTTTCGCGCCCTTCGCGGCCGGAACATAGAACGGAGCCTTCAGCGTTTTGCTTTTTTTATCCCAGTACAAAAGCTCGGTCACCATCGAGTTGGCGGCCTTGGCTCCGTCCAGCACGATGCCCGTCTGCTTCTCGTTGACCAGCCCCGTTTTCACAGAGGTATACTTCGTCACTCCGGCGTCCAGAGGAGCCGCTCCCATCAGCTCAATCGCCCCGTTCCGGATGCGGATCAGCCGCGCAGCCGCCGGTTGATCTCCCTGCGTGACGTTCGCGGTGAAAATCTCGTCCTTCCCGTCGCCGTCAAAATCCATCACGGCCATTTCTGTGTAGCTCTGGTTCAGCTTCAGCTCGTTCATTTTCCCGTTTTTATAATAATAAACGCAGATGCTTCCGGTATTGTTGATTCCGCTGCCCCAGCCGACGATCACCTCGTCCGTGCCGTCCCCGTCCAGATCGCCGAAGCAGACCCGGTCCACCTGCGAAGCGGGATTCGTGAACGAGCCCATGCTCTTCCATTTTCCGTCTTTTGCATCCTTTGTCATGAACATGACGCTGATCCCGACGGCGTCGTCGCCCTTTTCATAAAAGGCCATCGCCTCGCTGCTCTTGTCACCGCACAGGTTGTGGGTGATAATCGCGGAGCGGTTGTCGCCGCTGTTCGGGTACTTGAGCGTCATATCACCGGAGCCGGCGCTTTCCAGCAGGGTCTGGATGTCGGCTTCGTTGTCGCCGGTCGGTCTGGGCGCGTGCATGAGCGTCTGGGCATCCAGCCCGGCGAACGAACAGCCGGACAGCGCCGTCGCGAGCGCCAGAATCAGCGCCAGCGCGGCCGCTTTCAGCTTCATGCGCGTTCCTCCGTTCCGGTTGTATTTTCTACTAATTATAGTCAAATTTATTATAGCATAAACCGCTTAAAAATACAGTATCAAAACTGTAACCGTCCGAAGCCGCCCGTTTCTCCGGAAAACGGGGCCGGGCTCTCCCCTCATTGACCCCGGCGGCACTTGCTTTTCGGCGTATTCCCGCTATACTGAAAGAAAAAGCGAAAAGGGGCTGAGCGCATGCGGCTCACCGTGATTCAGGGAGATATCACCAGCATTTCCGCCGACGCGGTCGTCAACGCCGCCAACACCACACTGCTGGGCGGCGGGGGCGTCGACGGCGCCATTCACCGCGCGGCCGGACCGGAACTTCTGGCGGAATGCCGCACGCTCGGCGGGTGTGAAACCGGCAAAGCGAAAATCACCCGGGCCTACCGGCTGCCCGCCCGGTATGTGATCCACACCCCCGGCCCGGTCTGGCGGGGCGGCGGAGCCGGAGAGGAAGCACTGCTGGAAAGCTGTTACCGGTCCTGCCTCGGGCTCGCGGAAGAATACGGGTGCAAAAGCGTGGCGTTTCCCTCCATCAGCACCGGGGTTTACCGGTTCCCCCTCCCCCGTGCGGCGGAAATTGCCGTTCGCACCATTCTTGACTTTCTGCGGCAGGCCAAAACCGTGGAATCGGTGACAATGGTCTGCTTCGACCCGGATACAAAAAGTGCCTACGACCATGCAGTGCTCCGGGCGGAAGCCGGAGATACGCAGTTATAGGCGAAAGGAGATAACTATGCAGGAACAGGCACGGCGCGGATTCGTACCGAACGACGTGCGGGAATTTTCGGCGGAAAGCCTGCCTCTGCTCAGGCGTGCGCAGGGGGATCTCGCCTGCCTGCTGAACCGCGGGTATGAGGTTGGACACTGCACCGCATTTGTCGGAGACCACTACCAACTCAGTTCCCGGCAGCGCATGGCCCTGATGCGCGCAACCGCTTCGGACCGTGACCTGCAAGCCCGCCGGGAACGCAGGCGCTGCGAACTGCCTGCCGGGGAAACGATTCGGATTGACGGCTTCAACCTGATCATTCCGCTGGAAATCGCTCTTTCCGAAGGGACACTGCTTCTGTGCATGGACGACGTTGTGCGCGACCTTGCCGGTCTGCACGGTTCCTACCGGATGATCGCCGAGACCGATGAGGCGATCCGTATGATCGGCGCCGCCCTGAATAGGCGTTCCGTCGCGGCGGCTGAATTCTATTTTGACGCGCCGGTTTCCAACGCGGGCAGTCTCGCGCAACGGGTGCGGGAACTGCTCGCCGAGGAGCCCTTTGCGGTAATTTCCCGCACAGAGCCGCACGTTGACGGGCTGCTATCTCAACAGGAAAACGCAGCGACCGGGGATTCGGTAATCCTCGGCCGCTGTAAAAGCTGGGTGAATCTCGGGCGGGCCGTTTTGAGGGAATCCCTGCCCGACTGTCCGTTTGTAGACCTTTCCCACCCGGAAGGCTGAACGGTCAGACGCGTTTCCAAAGGAGCCGGCCGTCCGCGAACGAGACGCCGAGCTTCCCCGTATCCTTCAGCCAGGAAAGGTAGGAACGCACGGTGCTGCCAACCAAAACATACTGTTCAAAATTCATTTCCAGCCCGTACTCCTGAAAAACCTTCTGAAGAACGTCCTCGAAAATCGCGGGGCTTTCGCAGAAGGAAAGCAGCTTGTCCGCAACCTCCAGAACCTTCCGGCGGTTGAAATCGATCAGGCCGCTCAGGTCCCTGCCCGCCTCGGCGTGCGCCGGGACGAAAAGGTCCGCCTGCATTGCCTTCACACGGTCGAGCGTTTTCAGGTAGGCGTCCACGTCGTAGATGAAGGAAACCTGATATTTTTCCAGCGTGCTCCGGCTGCTGAGGCAGTCCGCAAGGAACACCGTGCCGTCGGGGATACGGAACCCGACCATGTCGAAAAAGTGCCCCGGCAGGGGGATCACCTCCACCTCCTTCGGAAAATCAGGGTCCGAAAATCCGGAGACTTCGCTTTCGGCGGCCATCAGGAATTTATGCCGCAGGTCGGCGCAGGGGTAGCCGCCGTAGAGGAACGAGGTTTCGAGGATCGGATGCTCCGTGAAGGCGGCTTCGATTCCGTCCGTAAAGGCCTTGCAGCCTGTGTTCTGCTGAAGATACCGGTTGCCGCCGATGTGGTCGGCGTTCGAATGCGTGTTGAGGATGCCCCGGAGCACCCAGTCCTTTTCGTCCAGAATTTTCCGGACCTTCCGGCCCGCGTCCTTGTCGTTGCCGCTGTCGATCAGGTAGACATTCTCCTCATCCGCCTGATAGATTCCGATTTTGGCGGGGCAGTTGATATACCAGCTCTTTGCTCCGGCCCGAATGAGTTCATACATCTTGTTTCTCTCCCTTTTTCCTCTATTGTGCGGGGTAAAAAATCAGATTGGTCACCTTGCAGAGCGATTCGTACGGATTGCGGTAGGAGTGAGGAACATCCGCCCGAAACCGGATCGCCTGACCCTCGCCGAGGGAAACCGTGCGGCCGCCCAGCACCAGATCAAGGTTTCCCTGCTCGACAAGCACGTACTCCTCCACGCCGTCCAGATGCTTCTGGGAATCGTGAACGCAGCCGGGGTCGAATTCAATGCGGAAAATCTCAACGCTTCGCACCGGGTCGAACGCAAAGACCGGCCAGGCGCGCATTTTTCCGTCGCTTTCCCGGATTTCACCGTTTCCCGCTCCGTCCGCCACCTCGTACTCCGCAGCCTCCCGCTTCAAAAAAGCAGACAGCGGAACCTTCAGGCCCGTCGAAATTTTCCACAGGGTGTTCACCGTGGGCGAGGATCTTCCCCGCTCGATCTGGCCGAGCATGGGTTTGCTGACCCCCGTAAGACGCGCGGCGTCCTCCAGCGTAAGGCCCCGGTTCTGCCGGATCTCTTTCAGATGTTCCCCAACGGACAAATCTTCCTGATCCATGATCACGCTCCGTTCGTATCTTATATAATATTATATTATAATATAACATACTTTAAAAAGGAAGTGCCTGCACCCAAAAAGAGAAATTTCCGGTGCTTGTGCCGCGGCGTACTTTTCGCTATAATAAAGGAAAAGAATCTGTCATGCGTTTCCTCCCGTATGCGGCGCGGAAGCAAGCCGCATAGACGCAGGGGAACTGCCAAGAATAGCCATATCCGGGAGTGCCGGAATCACCGCCGGGAAGGAAATAAAAATGGAACTCAACAAAAACAACGTTAAAAAAATCATGCTTCTGATTGCCTTCGGCGTCGGACTGTACATCGTCCTGAAAAATCTGTATCTGCTGCCCGGCCTGCTGAATGACACGGCCGCCATTCTGGGGCCGGTTCTGGCCGGCTTCGCGATGGCGTTCGTTCTGAACGTGCTGCTGGTGCAGGTTGAATCCCGGCTTTTCGCTCCACTGAACCGCCGCTGCAAAAAAATCTGGCCGAAGGTACGGCGGATGGTCAGCATCTTCCTGACACTGCTGATCGTCCTCGGCCTGATCTCGCTCGTCCTGCTGATCATTCTTCCGGAGCTCGGGCACACCGTAACAAATCTGGCCAACAACATCCCGCCCTTCTTCAACAAGACGCAGGATGATCTTACAAAGCTGAGCCGGAAACACCCGGAGATCACCGGATATTTCAAAAACGTAAACATCGACTGGGCCAGCGTAAGCCAGATGCTCGCGGGCGCCCTGCAGAAATATGCCAGCACCCTGCTCAACTCGACCGTAACGGCCACCACCAGCCTTTTCCACGGCGCCATTTCCCTTGTCCTGACCTTTGTCATTTCCATCAACGCGCTGGCGCAGAAGGAAACGCTGACCCGGCAGGCAAAGCGGGTTCTGTACGCCTTTGTTCCGGTCCGGTTCGCCGACCCCATTTACCGCGTCTGCCACCTGACGAACCGCGCGTTTTACAACTTCATCGCCGGCACCTGCACGGAAGCCTGCATCCTCGGTACGCTGTGCTTTATCGGGATGAATATCTTTCATTTCCCCTACGCGCTGCTCATCTCCGTGTTTGTTGCCTGCATGGCGCTGATCCCGATTCTCGGCTCGTTCCTCAGCACGGTGATCGGCGCGCTGCTCATTCTGATCGTCAGCCCGATTCTGGCGCTGTGGTACATCGTGTTCTTCGTCGTGCTCCAGCAGCTTGAGGGCAACCTGATTTACCCGCGCGTGGTGGGCTACCGGGTCGGGCTGCCGGCGCTCTGGGTTCTGGTGGCCGTCACAATCGGCGGCAACGCCGCCGGAATCCTCGGCATGATCATCAACGTTCCGATCTGTTCCGTCCTCTATGTCCTGCTTCGGGAAGCCGTGAAAAACCGGCTCGGTTCTCCGGATCCCGACGAGCCGGAGCCAATGGAAGAAACGCCGGAGCCATCCGAAAAAAAGAGTTAGAAATAAAAAGCAGGCGCCCGGTGTTTTCACCCGGAGCGCCTGCTTTTATAATGTAATCAGGTTCCCCGCGTACGGCAGCGAGGAAATCCACGCGCAGAAAACGTGCCATTCGTCCAGCTTGTGGTCGCGCCGGGCGCGGTAAATATTGGCGAGCGTTTCGTAGTTCATCGTGCAGGTTCGCATCTGATTGTAGGCGGAAGGCAGAAGCTCGATAATGTCGTACCAGTAGCGCTTGTCCTTCGTTTCGTTGAAGCGGACCCGCAGGGTCTCAAGGTAAGCAAGCAGTTCGTCCAGTTTTTTCCTGGTCGGCTCCGTCATATGGTCGGTGCTAAACTGCTCCGCGGAAAACGGCTCCTTATGGATGCGGTGCATGGTGCTGGTGGAATTCGAGACGGTCGCCACCTTGTAGGTGTCGAACTCCTTCCACCAGTAAAACGGCGCGGTGATGTCCGCGGAGACAAAGATCTGCCTCATGAATTTGCGGTGGTCCGCTCCCGCCCGGCAGAGCTTTTCGGCGAGCTCCAGGTCCTTTTCGCCAACGACGAAGGTTCCCTTTTCATCGTAGAAGCTGTCGCTCCGGTCCCAGCTGTTCAGGGGATTCCGGGCCCCGCGCAGCGCGTTTTCAAAATTCATGACGGATGTTCTTTCCACTTTCAGCATGGTATCCCCCGCACTTTCCGATTATTTGATTTATTATAACATGAGTCCGCTGAAAAATCATGTCCGAAGGAAGTCACACGGAAAAATACTTCTTGGCGGCTTTTTGCTACCGCTTACCCGCCGAAATGTCACCGGACGGCGGAAAGCTCTTCCAATCCCCGCCCAAAGCCGCTATACTGTGTGCGTAAGAGGTGATGGAATGAAGGTTCGCATTGAGGTAACCGATGATCTTGAAGAAGACGAGGTGCTGATCCGCTGCAGGAGCGTGGATGAATCGATCCGGAAGATTCACCAGTTTGTTCTGGAGCAGTCAAAGGCCGGGCCGAAGATCACCTTTTACAAGCAGAATCAGGAATATTACTTTCCGCTCACGGACGTTCTGTTCTTTGAAACGGAGGGCGAGTATGTCTACGCGCACACGGCCGACGACGCCTACCGGATTAAATACCGGCTGTACGAGCTGGAGCAGCTGCTCCCCCGCTGTTTCGTGCGGGCATCGAAATCCGCCGTCGTGAACATCCGTCAGATTTATTCCATTACGCGGAGCCTGACCTCATCCAGTCTGGTTCAGTTCGCGGGCAGTCACAAACAGGTTTACGTGTCGCGCTTCTACTACGGGGAGCTGCGGCAGCGGATGAAAGAAAGGGGCAACTATGAAACATAGAAATTGGTTCTGGGGTATTTTCTTCCTCGCGGCGGCGGTCTTCGTACTCGCCTGCCAGACGGGTGCGTTCGTGAAAGTCGGCTTCTGGAGCATCGGCGCCACGGTTCTGCTCGCGGCGGTATTCATCGGCAGTCTTATGGACCTGAACTTCTTCGGCATACTGGTTCCGCTTGCTCTGCTGTACTGGATCTATCAGGTGCCGCTCCATCTGACCGTTGTGTCGGTCTGGCTGCTCCTGCTCACGGCGGTGCTCGCTTCCATGGGCCTGAGCATGATCTTCCACACGCATCACCATCACCATTGGGAAGACTGGGACCGGCACGGCCATTGCGGCGATTGGGACTCGGGCACTTCTGTGGAACGCATCGAGGGAAACGACATTTTTGTGAAAACGAGCTTCAGCGAATCCTGCAAATACCTGCACTCCGACAGCCTGAAAAGCGCCCATCTCGCTTCCTCCTTCGGCAAGCTGAGCGTCTATTTCGACCAGGTGCTGCTCAGCCCGGAGGGCGCCGAGGCTTTTCTCGACGTCAGCTTCGGTTCCATGTCGCTCTACCTTCCGAGGGAATGGCGCGTGGAGGACCGCATCCACACGGGAGCCGGAACGGTGAACAGCGACTGCCGCGTCACGCAGCCCGACGCCGGAGCCCCGGTGCTCACCCTGACCGGGAATGTATCGTTCGGCAGTCTCGACCTTCATTACGTGTAAGAACCGTTCTTTGTCCCCCGGCTTCGGCCGGGGGATTTTTTCTGATCAGATTCCGCACCGGAAATTTTTTGTGGAAATTTAACTCATTTATTATGATAACAAGGATATATATGTCAAATTTTGTTATATAATGGGAAAAACTGAGCAGAGGTGATACCATTGGATCCGGAATTGCTGAAAGAAGCGGCGGAAAATCTTCCATTCTCCTATGTCTATCTTCGCATGGTTCAGGAAAAAGACGCGAAATATCCGGACTTTGTGTTCGTTGATCTGAACTCCGCATTTGAAAAACTGATGGGACTCACACGGGAGCAGCTTGTGAACCGAAAGGTATCCGGGTTTTTCGTCCGGGACTGGGCCAGCGGCTTTTCCTGGCCGGAGATTCTGGCAGGCCCCTCCATGAGCGGAACAACGAAGACCGTCACCCGTTTCATCAAGACCCTGAACATGGACCTGAAAATCACGGCTTATTCGGCGCGGCGGGGAACCGTAATTGTCCTGCTTCAGCCTATCACGCCGCACCGGTTCGCGGTCCGGCTGATCGAACAGCAGGAGTCGGAACTCAGTCTGCTCTCAAAAAACTTTGAAGCCGTTTTCAACACGACGCACGACGCGATGTTTCTGGTGGAATACAGCAACGGCGAATTCCGGTACCTTCGGAGCAACGCCGCCCACCAGAGAATTTCCGGCATTTCGCAGAAGGAGATCTTCGGCAAAACTCCGTCCGAGCTGGTGGGCGAAGAACTCGGGTCCATTGTCTTTTCCAATTATCAGCGATGCATCGACCGGAGAGAATCCATCTCCTACCTGCAGTCCCTCCCCTTCGGGCCGGGCGTAACGTGGCTTACCACCCTGACGCCGCTCTTTGAAGACGGAGCCGTCCGGTATATCATGGGCTCCTCAAAGGATATCACCGCACAGATCGCTCTCAAGCGGCAGAAAGAACTTCTGCTGGACCGTCTGGAATCTATGTTCCGCGATCACTCGGCCTGCATGCTGCTCATCGACCCGGAATCGGGAAAAATTCTTGACGCAAATCCAGCGGCCTGTTCCTTCTACGGGTATTCCAAAGAGAAGCTGCGCGAGCTGTTCATTTCCGATATTAATACGATGCCCTGGCAGGAAGCCGACCGTATGCGGCACCTTGCTCTGGATCGGAAGCAGAGTCACTTTTTGATGAGCCACCGCCTGAAAAGCGGAGAGATACGGCTGGTGGACGTCTACACCTGCCCGATCACCAACGGCGATAAAAAAGAGCTTTTTTCCATCATCGTCGACTCTACCGACCGCGAGCACTACCGCGAAAGTCTTTTCCGGGAAAAGGAGCTGCTGCGCACCACCCTGCTTTCCATCGGCGACGCGGTCCTGACGACCGATACCGAGGGACGTATCACCCAGATCAATCAGGCGGCACAGAATATCAGCGGGTGGACCCCAAAAGAAGTGCAGAACCGCTTTTTCAGTGAAATATTCCGCCTGAGGAACGAAAAGACGGGGCAGGAAGTGGAAAACCCGATTCAGAAGGTGCTGAATACGGGGACAATCATCGGCCTTGCCAACCACACCTATCTCATAAACAAATACGGCAAATCCGTTCCCATCGCGGACAGCGCCGCGCCGATCCGGGATAAAGGCGGGACGATCTTCGGCGTCGTTATGGTGTTCCGGGACGTCACCTTGGAAAAAGCGCAGGAAAACCGGATTCTTTTCCTGAGCTACCACGACGCGCTGACGGGTCTTTACAACCGCAGGTACCTGGAGAGCGAGATGAGCCGGATCGTTTCGGCGGAAGAGCTTCCCATCGCGGCAGTCATGGGAGATGTGAACGGGCTGAAGATCACGAACGACGTCTTCGGGCATAAATCCGGCGACATTCTGCTGCAAAGCGTCGCGCGTGTGCTCCGGCGCAACTGCCGCAGCGGCGACATCATTGTCCGCTGGGGAGGCGACGAATTCGTTATGATCCTGCCGCAGACTACGGAAGAACAGGCGGAGCGGCTGCTGGAACGAATCCGTCTGAATTGTGAAGAGCACAGTGAAAACGGCCGCATTCTGAGTGTTTCCACCGGTTACGCCGTACTGAATTCCCGCTCGGAGAGTCTGGAGCATAAGCTGCAGGAAGCTGAGGAAGCCATGTACCACCAGAAGCTGCTGGAGGGAAAAAGCTACCGCAACACCATCATCACCGCGCTGCTCGCCACGCTCAGCGAGAAAAGCATGGAAACCCAAGAGCACGCGCAGCGACTGCAGACAATCTGTCAGGGAATCGGGAAGGAGCTTCACCTTTCCGAAAACGACATGAACGATCTTTCTCTGCTGGCCATTCTGCATGACATCGGAAAGGTCGGGGTTCCGAAGCATATCCTTGAAAAAGAGGGTCCGCTCACCTCTGAGGAATGGAAGGAAATGCAGAAGCATTCCGAAATTGGCTACCGGATCGCCCAGACCACACCGGAACTTTCAAAAGTCGCGGAATACATACTCGCCCACCACGAGCACTGGGACGGCACCGGTTACCCCGGAGGCCTGATGGAGGAACAGATTCCCCTGCTGTGCCGTATCCTCGCAGTAGCCGACGCCTACGACGCCATGACCAACGATCGAGTTTACCGGAAGGCTCTCCCACCGGAAGCCGCGATACGGGAGCTGATTACCCACGCAGGCTCACAGTTTGACCCCCACATCGTGGAGTTGTTTCTCAAAATATCCGACAACGGCATCTTCCCCGTATGACCAGCTGGTCCTCCTTTCCCAAACTTTATGGGAATTCTGAAACTCCCTCTATATTTCTCCTGCAAAATCCGATATAGTGTAGAAGAAATATGGAAAAGGCGGGTGCGGAAGAATGGGAACGGAGGAAATCTGTCTCGGGTGCATGGCGGAGAAGGGGGGAGCGAAGGTCTGCCCAACCTGCGGCTACGAGGAGGGTACGCCTCCCGCAAGCCCCCTTCACCTGAAGCCCGGAACGGTGCTGAACCGGAAATACCTGATCGGGCGGGCGCTGGGGCATGGGGGCT
>JAEWRF010000148.1 GCA_023460155.1 Bacillota bacterium
GCCCGTGTACAGCCCCCCACGGACAAGGGCCGCCGCCTGAAGATTTATTATCTTACGCAGGCTTCCGCCGCGCCGCCGACCTTTGTCTTCTTTGTGAATTCCGCCCAGCTGTTCCATTTTTCCTATCAGCGCTACATGGAAAACTGCATTCGGGATACCTTCGGCCTGAAGGGCACGCCGATCCGGATTGTCGTGCACGAGCGGGGAGAAAAAGAAAAATAAACGGATACGAAAAGCGGCCGGTCCCGAAGCAAAAGCTTCGGGACCGGCCGCTTAGCGTCGGCGGAGTTTTGACCGTTGGATGAGAAATCCTTTTTTTCTTTTTATGCGCATTGTCAGAAAAGAATTATGCTATAATAATAATTCAATCTTAAAAACAATAAGCATTTATTCCGAAAGGCAGTGAATTCATGCGGAGCGAAAACTCCATTCGAAATATCACCGTTAATGTTACCAGTCAGCTGGTAAGCGTTATCATGAGCTTCCTGTGCCGAACCGTTTTTATTTGGGTGCTCGGCGAAACCTACCTTGGCGTGAGCGGCCTGTTCACCAACATTTTGACCCTGCTTTCCCTTGCGGATCTCGGTGTGGGAACGGCAATCAGTTTCAGCATGTATCAGCCGCTTGCGCAGGGGGACCGGAAAAAAGTAGGGGCGCTGATGGCGCTTTACCGGAAGGCGTACCATGGGATCGGTCTCGTGGTGGCTGTGATCGGTCTGGCACTTGCTCCGTTTTATCAGTTCTTTATCGATAAGCCGTCTGAAATTCCGAATCTTACGCTGATCTATTTCCTTTATCTTTTTAATACGATTCTTACGTATTTCTTTTCCTACAAACAGTCCATCATTATGGCCGACCAGAAAGGCTATATCTGTTCGCTGTATCAGTACGGCTTCAGCATTACGCAGAATATCTTACAGATCATCCTTCTGCTCGTTACAAAGAATTTTCTGATCTATCTCGGCTTACAGATCCTTTTTGGATTTTTCACGAACTTCTTCCTGTCAAAAAAAGCGGAAGCAATGTATCCGTATCTCAAAAAATACGAAAAGGCGATTCTCAGTAAGACCGACCGCACATTAATCTTTAAGAATATTCGGGCGATGTTCATCAACCGCGCGGGTGGTGCCGTAGTCAACGGGACGGATAACATCCTGATTTCAAAATTCTTCGGGCTTGCCAGCGTCGGAATCTATTCAAACTATTTTCTGATCACCACTACATTGAACAATCTGATTGCCCAGATTTTTAATGGAATCACGGCAAGCGTCGGGAACCTAGGGGCTACGGAAGAAGAGCGGAAATCCTATAAGGTCTTTCGGTCTGTGAATTTTGCTGGTTTCTGGATTTTCAGCTTTTCTTCAATCTGCCTTTTTTGTCTGCTAAATCCGTTTATCAAATTCATCTGCATGGGGAAGGATCTTCTTTTCCCGGTTGAAGTCGTTTTTCTGATCGTTTTAAACTTTTACGTAACCGGAATGCGGCAGGCCACCATCACGTTTAAAAACGCGTTCGGGCTGTTTTGGTACGACCGGTACCGGTCGATTGTTGAAGCGGCTGTCAACCTCGGTATGTCGATCCTGCTGGCACATACTATCGGTATTTCCGGGATTTTTCTCGGCACGTTAATCAGCACCGTGACCGTTGACCTCTGGGTAGAGCCCCTGGTTCTGTTCCGACACGGGTTCCATCATAAGCTGACGCCGTATTTTCTTCGTTATGCATTCTACACGATTCTGACCTTCGCGGTGGGCTGGCTTACCTGGACTTGCTGCAATCTGGTCGCGAACCATACGTTCCTGGGCTTCGCTGCAAAATGCCTGATCTGCCTCATCCTTCCCAATTCGGTTTATCTGCTGATTTTCGGCAGAACCCGGGAATTTCAATATCTGCTTGGCATGATCCATCTTCCGGCTGTTTTCCAAAGACATAAAAGTGCGTAAAAATGCCCGGGCTTCCGTTTCAGACGGAGCCCGGGCACATTCGTCGGAGGGGTGAGAAAGCGGCTATTCCGCGCCCTGAGCGGGATGCGCTTTATTGTGGAAAAGCGTGACGACAGCCGGCAGAACGGAAATGATTACGATGGCAATGACAATCAGACTGAAATGGTTTTTAATGAATTCGATGTTCCCGAAGAAATACCCGAGGCCGAACATCAGCGAGACCCAGGAAACACCGCCGACGACATTATAGGACAGAAAATGCCGGTAGGACATTTCGCCGACTCCCGCGACAAACGGGGCAAAAGTGCGGACGATCGGCACAAACCGGGCGATGGTAATGGTCTTTCCGCCGTACTTATCGAAAAAAGCGTTGGTCCGGTCGAGATATTCCTGCTTAATCAGGCGGACTTTCTGCCGCCCGTTGATTTTCTCCCGAAGAAAATATCCGATGTGGTAGTTCGCTGTGTCCCCCGCGACCGCGGCAATATAGAAAAGAACCAGCAAAAGAGGCACGTTGATCGGCCCTCCGGCTCCGGCGATTGCGGCGGCGGCAAAGATCAGGGAATCCCCCGGTAAGAACGGCGTAACCACAAGCCCCGTTTCCAAAAAGATGACGGCAAACAGAAGAACATAGGCCAGGGTATTGTACTGACTGAGCAGAACATTCAGATATTGATCCAAATGCAGAAAAACGTCGACAATAAGAGCAAAATTCAAAATGCAAACTCCTTTGTTGAATTTTATGATAGAATAGCGGCCTAATAAGAAAAAAGGAAGGCTCACTGTGATCAAAAATCGGTTTTATATTATTATATCCGACGGAGATGTCGGAATTATCGCCAAAAGATCAACAAATTGTTACGCAGAACAGATCGGAAGCGATCATGGTTATAAAAAAAAGAGCCCGACGAGGGCTCCTTGCGTGAGCAATTCAATTTCACAGGGGAATCAGACGGCGCGCTGCACTTTACCAGAACGCAGGCAGCGGGTGCAGGCGTAAATCCTTTTCGGGGAACCATTCACAATCGCCTTTACACGCATTACGTTCGGTTTCCAGGAGCGGTTTGAACGCCTGTGGGAATGGGAAACCTGTATACCAAAAGCAATATCCTTGCCGCAAATTTCACATTTTGCCATATTTCTGCACCTCCTTCAAAAGGCTGTCAAAAAGCAACAGTATTATGTTATCAGATTTATGACACAAATGCAAGCGTTTTTTCCGATTTTTCCGGCAATTCCGTAAACTGAGGCACAAAGGCAAAATTGGCCGTTTGCTTGTTTTTTAATCCGACAGGTATTATAATGAATACCATTAAAGGAGCGTGTTTTATGCTGATTGATATGATCCGTAACCTTCTTTCGGGAGGACCGGTCGATTTCTCTTCCATGGTTTCGCAGATTCTGGCAACCCTGTTTGTGATTTTCTGTATTCTGCCGCTTCATGAATACGCTCACGCATGGGCTGCTTCCAAATTGGGCGATAACACCGCGCGCTACGGCGGACGGCTGTCGCTGAATCCGCTGGTGAGCTTCGACCCGTTCGGCGCGCTGTTTCTGCTCCTTTTTGGGTTCGGCTGGGCCAAACCGGTTCCGATCGATACGCGGTACTTTAAAAAGCCGAAGCGCGATATGGCACTGACTGCTTTGGCCGGGCCGCTTTCGAATTTTCTCGCCGCCTGGATCGGGGCGCTGATTTATTTTGGAATTCTTGCCGGCGTCCAGTCGGCTTACGGCTCCTACCTTATGACGCCTGCCTTTGTTACACATTTCTTTTCCGCTTATATCGGAATCAACGTCGCGTTGGCTGTTTTCAACCTGATTCCCATTCCGCCGCTGGACGGCTCCAAAATACTGGGCGCGTTCCTTTCCGACCGGGCACTGTATAATTATTACCGCTACCAGAACATCATTGTCATGATTGCGTTCGTTGTTCTGTTCAGCGGTTTGCTGGATGGACCGATCGGTTTTCTGCAAAAGCTCTGTTTGGGCGGCGTCCAGTGGCTTGCCCTGCTGCCGTATCATCTGTTCGGCGTGCTGTAATAAAAAACAGAAATATGGAAACGATATGCTATAAACTGGAAACTTTCGAGGGCCCGCTCGACCTGCTCCTACATCTGATTGCCAAAAACAAGCTGGATATCCGCGATATCCCCATTACGGAGCTGGTCGACCAGTACCTGCATCACATTGCCATCCTGCAGGAGCAGAATATGGAAGTTGCCAGCGAGTTTCTGGAGATGGCCGCGCGCCTTGTGTATCTGAAGACTGTCTCACTGCTGCCGGAAAGCGAGGAAGCCGAAGAGCTGAAACAGGAGCTCAGCGGCCAGCTGCTTGAGTATCAGGAGTGCAGACGCATCGCCGGCCTTCTGTCGGAGCAGTTTTCCCAGGATTCCTTTGCCCGAAAGCCGGAGCGGCTTGAAATCGACCTCACCTACCGCGGACATCACACTCCGCAGGAGCTTCTCGCCGCTTACCTCGGCGCGGCTGGGCGCGGCAAGCGCCGCATTCCGCCTTCGCCGGAGGAGTTTTCCGGAATTGTGCGGCGCAGAATCGTCTCCGTTTCGTCCCGGATTATTTTTGTCCTGCGTCACCTTCGCCGGACGGGCACAGGGAGCTATGCGGATTTTTTTCGGAGCGGCGGGCGTTCCGACTGGATCGCGACCTTTCTGGCTCTGCTGGAACTGGTGCGCGGCAAGCGTGTGCGCATGACCGGCGCGGACGGCCTTACGGTAACACTGATGGAAGGCGGAAGACATGGAGATTAAAAAGCTGCAGGGAGCTGCGGAGGCGATTCTGTTCGCCTGCGGGGAGCCGGTAACTCTGGATCGGATGGCAGAGGTTCTGGGTTTGGACAGGTCCACGGCGGAAAAGCTGATGAAAAATCTGATGGACCGCTACGATTCGGAAGACGGCGGAATTCGGATTGTCCGTCTGGAAAACGGCTATCAGATGTGCACGGATTCCCGGTATGCGGAACAGGTCCGCGCCGTGCTGGAGATCCGGCGCAACGCGCCGCTTTCGCAGGCGGCTATGGAGGTACTCGCCGTAATCGCCTACAATCAGCCGGTCACCAAGGCATTTATTGAGCAGATCCGCGGGGTGGACTGTTCTGCGGTGCTCGGCGGCCTTCTCGAAAAAGGCCTCGCCGAAGAGCAGGGCCGCCTGGAACTGCCCGGCAGGCCGCTGATTTACGGGACAACCCGGGAATTCCTGCGGTGTCTCGGCATTTCCTCACTTTCTGAGCTTCCTCCGGTCAAATCTTCCCGGGAACAGCCGGAAGACCCGGAAGAAGAAGCCGGTTAGGCGTCGGGAAAGCAGGGAGATCATGACCGCATTGATTGTGACCGCGTCTATTTTATTGTTCCTGGCGCTTCTTTTTTCGCTTCCGCTTACCTTTCGCGCCTGCTACCGGGAGGAATTCACCTTTGAACTGAGGTATCTGTTCCTTCGCTTCCGAATTGTTCCCCGACCGGAGAAAAAACAGAAAAAGCCCGCAGAAGCCGCTCCTGCTGAAGAACCGGGAGAGAAAGCACCTTCCAGATTTCAGGAACTTCTGAAGAAGGAGGGCGTTTCCGGCCTGATCCGCCTTCTGCAGGAGCTGGCCGGTATTGCGAACGGCGCACTGAAGCGGCTGTTTGCGCATCTGACGGTCGACGAGTTTAATTTGGAGCTCCGCATCTCCGGCTCCGACGCCGGAAAGACGGCGCTGGAATATGCCGCCGCCTGCGGCGCTGTCTATCCCGCGGTGTCCGTTCTTCTGCGCGCGGTCCGCTACCGGGATTATTCGGTCCGCGTCCTGCCGGAGTTTCAGGGAAAAGGCGGCGCGGAATTTACTGTTCAGGCCCACGCCAGCCCGTTTTTTCTCTGTGTTCTGGCGGGTTACCTCGCAGTGCGGCTTTATAAAAGCGATTTTCGCAAGAAAATGATGGAAAATCAGAAAAATAAACAAAAAGGAAAGATGGTGTTACCACATGGCAGATCATCCGATTGAAGGTATGATGGATACCACGCTTGAGAAAATCAAGCAGATGGTCGATGTAAATTCCGTGATCGGGGACCCGATCACTTCACCGGACGGAACGGTGATCGTTCCGATCTCTAAGCTCAGTTACGGTTTTGCTTCCGGAGGCTCGGATCTTCCCTCCAAGTTAGCGGGAGATAAGCAGCTTTTTGGCGGCGGCACAGGCGCTGCGGTCACCATCAGCCCGATTGCCTTTCTTACGATTGCGAATGGCAGTGTCAAACTGCTGCGGGTTGATCCCGGCAATACCTCCGTCGACCGGATCATCGAGCTGGCGCCGGACCTCATCGACCGGGTCAGCGGACTTTTCGGGAAAAAGGACGGCAAAAAGGCCGGGGCTCCAAAAGACGGCGCTTCGGAGGACACCGGGGACTTCGAAAATAAGACATGATTGAATTGACCGCCTGCATATATATGAACCGGCAGGTGGTTGATTTGTTTTCAAAATTCGGCAGAATTCTGCTTGTGTCCTGTGCCGTTCTGCTTCCTGCGGCTCTGCTTCCGTCTGCGGCTCATGCGGACGGACAGCCTGCCGTGAGCGCAAAATCGGCGATTGTTGTCGGTATGGATGGGGGTCAGGTGCTGTTTGCAAAAAATGAGCATGAAAAGCTCCCGATTGCAAGCACCACCAAAATCATGACCTCTCTGCTCACCCTTGAAGCGGCGGAGCAGAATAACCGGGTCGTGACGATCACCCCCGAGATGGTGCGTGTGGAAGGTTCTTCCATGGGACTCCGGGCTGGGGATAAGCTGACCCTGCGGGCACTCGCGGAGGGAATGCTGACGGTCTCGGGAAACGACGCCGCCAATTCCGCGGCCATTGCGGTCGGGGGAACGCTGGCGGGTTTTGTGGACCGCATGAATCAGAAGGCACGTTCCCTTGGCTTGAACGACACCCATTTTGTCACGCCGTCCGGGCTTGATGACAAAAATCATTATTCCTCTGCCGCTGACCTTGCCGCGCTGACGGCGGCCGCGATGGGAAACCCTGATTTTTCAGCGATCGTTTCTCAGCAAAAAATTCAGATTTCCTTTGAACAGCCGGGTATGACCCGCGTCTATACGAACCATAACCGGCTTCTGGCCATGTATTCGGGGTGCACGGGCGTGAAAACCGGGTTCACAAAGAAATCGGGACGGTGCCTCGTTTCCACAGCGCAAAAAGACGGAATCAGGCTCGTCTGTGTCACGCTAAGCGATCCGGACGACTGGGACGATCACAAAAAGCTGCTTGATTACGGCTTCTCAAGGCTGGTCTGTTTTAAGGTCGACGATTCCGGCTGCACGGGCTCCGTGCGGGTTGTGGGCGGAATGCAGGAAAGCGTCCCCGTAATGGGAGCCCCCGGGGAGAACATCGTCCTCAAAACAGAGGAAGCCGCCGATATCAGCCGAAAGGTGGAGCTTCCCCGGTTCGTTTACGCCCCCGTTCAGGCGGGGCAGGTGCTTGGTTCCGTCGATTATATCAGCGGCGGAAAGGTCATTGCAAAAACGGAGCTGACCGCGTGTCGGTGCGTTCCGCAGGAGGAAATCGGTCAGCCGGTTTTTCAGGGGCTCTTCGATTGGTTTCACTGGCTGTTTTTCGGATATTAAAATACATAAAATAAGGAATACGGAGTAAAAGATGGAAAACGGGATCAAACTGCAAAAGGCGATGGCGGACTGCGGAATCGCTTCCCGGCGGAAGGCCGAGGAAATGATCGCCGCCGGAGAAGTGAAGGTCAACGGCGCGGTCGCTCAGATTGGTGCGCGCGTCGTGCCGGGCAAGGATAAAATCACGGTTAAAGGAAAGCCCATTTCCGTGGAAGGCCAGGCGGTCTACATTATGCTGCACAAGCCGCGCGGCTTTATCACCACCATGAGCGACGAGATGGAGCGGAAATGCGTCGCGGAGCTTGTCAAGGATATTCCGGAGCGCGTCTACCCGGTGGGCCGCCTCGACCGCGAATCAGAAGGGCTTCTGCTGATGACGAACGACGGCGCCTTCGCCAATGCGATGACACATCCTTCGCGCCATGTGCCGAAGCTTTACCGCGTGACGGTACGCCCGCGGGCTACGGAGGACCAGCTTGTTCAGATGCAGATCGGCATTGTGATCGACGGCAGGAAAACGGCGCCCGCTTCGGTACGGGTTTTGCAGGAAGAGGCCGACCGGGCGGTGCTGGAGATTCAGCTTCATGAAGGTCGCAACCGGCAGATTCGAAAAATGTGCGAGCAGCTTGGGCTGGAAGTGGCCCGCCTGAAACGGATCGGGGTCGGTTCGCTCCGCCTTGGAATGCTTGCGCCGGGGAAGTGGAGAGCCTTGACGTCTTCCGAGGTTGCCATGTTAAAGGCCGCCGCAGAAGGGGACAGGCTTGACGGAATTGGCACGAAATCCGGAAATTCTGCAAGACAGCCGAGAAAATAATCAAAAAGCATATCAGACACCCGCCGGGCTCTTGCCAAGGCGGGTGAAATCGTCTATAATAAAAGAGCAATTGTCCATATTTTAACAGAAGATTCCACGTAAACGGAGGAATGAAAATGAATACTGTCGGCAATGCCGATGCAGGGGAACGGGAAAGCCTGAAGGGCACAAGAGGCTACCGGCGCGTTATCTCTCTGCTGGATGAAGGCAGCCTGAATGAAATTGACGGACTGGCGAAATCCGGCGGCGGATACGCGGAAGCGGTTGCCGGGTACGGAACGATCGACGGGAACCCCGTCTATGTGTTTTCTCAGAACGGCGACGTGGGAGGCGGGGCGATGTCCCGTGCACAGGCCTCCAAAATAAAGAAGATTTATGCTCTGGCGGTCAAAACCGGAGCGCCGGTGATCGGAATCTACGATTCCATCGGCGGCAGGCTGGAGGAAGGCGCCGAGATGCTGGCGGCCTACGGCGAGATTCTCCTTTCCGTGAACAACCTTTCCGGCGTCGTCCCTCAGATTGCTCTGATTCTTGGACCC
>JAEWRF010000149.1 GCA_023460155.1 Bacillota bacterium
ACGAAAAGCAGAACCCCTCCATGTTTCTCCCGTTTGAGAAAGGGGAGGGCGAGCCGTTCTGCGTTCTGCGAAGGATTGAGCCGGAGCGTTTTTCGGAGCTGCACGCCTATGCGAAAAGCCGGGGCGCGACACTGAACGACCTGCTGCTTGCCGCGTATTTCCGGGCGCATCACACGCTGACGGGATGCCCGAAGCTGGTGCTGCCCTGCCCCGTGGACGCGCGCAAATATCTTCCGGAGGCTTTCCAATGCGGGGTCTGCAATCTGACAAGCAGCTATATGGTTCGCCTCTCGGTGGGGGAGAACGATTCGTTCGACAAAACCCTGAGAGCGGTCTCCGAGCAGATGACCGCCCAGAAAAACAGCATTGCCAGTTTGAAGGGCCCGCTTCTGCTCGATCTTCTGTTCCGCATGCTCCCCTATTCCGCGACCCGGAGCATGTTCTTTAAAACCTTCTATATCCCGTTCATTTCCTTTACGAATATCGGGGTGCTAAAGCCGGAGCTCCTGCGGTTCGGACGAACCGAAACCGCGGATGCCTACCTGACCACCGCTGTGAAAAAGGCCCCGCTGTTTCAGGTTTCGGTGTCCTCTTTCGCCGGGCGCTGCACGCTTTCCAGCAATATGGAGGGGTCGCAGCAGAACCGGCTGGTCGTGGAATCTTTTTATGATCTCTTGTTCAAGGAACTTGACGCGCTGAAGGCATAGCACAAATAAGAGCTTGAATAAGTCACCCCGCCGGGGGAAATCTACCGGCGAGGTGATTTTTTATGCCCAAAGACAGCCAGCCGGATAACAAATCCGCGCGCAAGGAAAAATCAAACGGCCAGACTCCTCTGACCCGAGAGAACCAGAATCAGAACCGGAACGCAAAGAAGCAGTCCGCCGAAAAGAACGATGTGTGAGGGGGAGCGAAAATGGCAAAAGCGGGCATGAGACGGCCGGATCCGAAGGAGCCCCACGGGACCGAGAGCAACCATATTTCGCATTTCCCCAAGAACGATCGTCCGCCGGTGCCGGAGCTTCAGGGAAAGGCAAAGCACACCAAAGAAAGAGCAACGCCCAAATAAAAGAATGCCGCGGATTTTTCCGCGGCATTCTTTATCAGACCAGCAGGTAAAGCACGGCCCCGGCAGCACCGGCGGCGAGAAGCACAAGAATCATATTCGCCTTGAAGCGCCGGAGCACGATAAGGCATACGGCGAAGATACCGACCGCTTTCCAGTCCACCTGCGCAAGGGCGGAAAGCGCCGGCGTGTCGGTGCCGAAAAACGAGAGCAGCAGAAGAGAGAGACCTGCCGTCGCGATCAGCGAGACGACGGCAGGGCGCAGGCCGCTGAAAATCCCCTGCATCAGATCCAGACTGCGGTATTTAAAATAGGCATGGCCTACAATCAGGGCGAGCAGCGCCGTCGGCAGCGCGCAGCCGACCGTGGCGACAACCGCGCCGGGGAATCCGGCGGCACGCATCCCGACGAAGGTGGCGGCATTCAGGGCGATCGGCCCCGGGGTCATCTGCGAAATGGTTACCACGTCCGTGAATTCCTTCACGGTCAGCCAGTGATGCTGCGTAATGACCTGCTGCTGAATCAGCGGGAGCACGGCGTACCCTCCGCCGAAACTGAACAGGCCGATCTGCACAAAACTCCAGAGAAGCTCGAAATAGATCATGCCTTCGGCTCCCCCCTGCGCTTTTTCAGCAGCGTGGCGGCAGCGCCCAGAAGGCCGCAGACGAGGATTACGGGGATTACGCCGACCCCGAAGTATACGGCAAAAAAGGAGGCCAGCATCACCGTGATGGAAAATATGTCCCGCGATTTCAGTACGTCCCAGGCCCCGCCGGCGACGACGTCGGCAATGACGGCCGCGATGCCCGCCTGCATGCCGCGAAGCACGGCGGCGACCACCCGGTTGGCCTCAAACGCCTGATAGCACACGGTAATGACCGAAATAATGCCAAGCGGCGGCAGCACGGTGGCCAGCAAAGCCGCCAGAGCCCCGGGAATCCCGGCAAGGCGGTATCCGACGAGGGCGGAAGCGTCCACCGCCATCGGGCCCGGCAGGGTCTGCGAGATGGCGACGATATCCAGCATTTCCGTTTCGTCCATCCAGTGCAGATCATCTACAAATTTTTTCTTCATAAGAGGAACAATAACATATCCGCCGCCGAATGTGAAAGCGCTGACGGAGAACGTAGCGTTGAAAAGCAGCCGGTAAAAGTGTATGTCCTTTTTCATGGAACCCCCCATTCCGCAGATACTTCAATTATTATACACCTTTTTTGACCGGGTTTTCTTCCATGAAAACCCAATCCCGTATTTCCCTCGGACAAAAAAGTAGCATATGTTACATTCTTTTCGCACGGAAAACGCTATAATAGAATAAACAAGAATCGAGATAAGGGAGCGAAAAAAATGGCAGACTGGAATTCGGCGCAGTATCTGAAATTTGAGGCGCAGCGCACGCAGCCGGCGATCGACCTCGCGCGGCGGATGGAGCTGGAAAGCCCGGGGAAAATCGCGGATATCGGCTGCGGGCCCGGCAACAGCACACGTGTGCTCGGGCGGCTTTTCCCACAGGCGGAGATCGTCGGGTTTGACAGCTCCGAAAACATGCTCGAGCGGGCGCGCCGGGACTGCCCGGAGTTCGCGTTCCGGCTCTGCGACGCATCCAAAGATCTGCCGTCGCTCGGTTCGGACTTCGACGCGGTATTTTCCAACGCGTGTCTGCAGTGGGTGCCGGATCATCCGAAGCGTCTGCCGGAGCTGCTCGGCATGCTGAAAAAAGGCGGGACCCTCGCCGTGCAGATTCCGATGAATTTCGAGGAGCCGGTCCACACGATCATCGGCGAGCTTGCGGGATCCCCGAAATGGCGGTCCCGCTTCCCCCGGATGCGGCCCTTTTACACGCTGACCCCCGGGGAATACTACGAGCTTCTGGCGGATCACGCTTCTTCCTTCGAACTCTGGCAGACCACCTATTTCCACATCCTTCCCTCCCACAGGGCAATTCTGGAGTGGTACCGTTCCACGGGTCTGAGGCCGTACCTCGATCTGCTTGAGGAGGACGAGCGGCCGGCCTTTGAAGCCGACTTCCTTGCCGCCGTGAAAAAGGCCTACCCCGCCCAGCGCGACGGGAATGTAATTTTCCGCTTCCCTCGCTTTTTCTTTACGGCTGTGCGCTGATTTTTTTCGGAAGACCCTGCGGCAAAACGTGCGCTTTATGGTATAATAAGAGCACAGAAAGGCGGGAACGGGCATGAGCGAAATCGTTACAATTTATACCATAAACTGTTATTCTGCAGAAAACCCGGAAGAGGAAGGCACAAGCTGCTCCCTTCTGCCGTGGGACGGCCGGATTCCGGGCCGCAGGGGACAGGACGACGGCGGCAGGGAATATGTGCTGCCCGACGGATATTCTATGGGCGCGGAGGAAGAAACCCTTGCTCCCGCCGTGCTGGGGCCGCAGGGACCCTGTTCGCTGCTGCTGCACGACGGCCGGCCGCTGCTCATCGACGAGCAGAAGCGGCAGGCATTCCTGGTGGAGCCCGTTAAAAAGATCGCTACTTACCGCACGGCCTGCGGGATGACCCGCGAGGAACTGGCGCAAAGGCTGGAGGTCTCGCCGAAAGACCTTTACGAGTGGGAGAATCTTGAAAAGAAACCGGAGTTTTCCGTCCTGGAGCGGATTGCGTCGGTTCTTGGCTGTAAAATTACGGATTTAAGCTGAAATTATGATCCTCCGGCTTGAAAAACCGGAGGATTGCGTTTATAATAGAATCAATGTACAGTAATTTGGTATACTTTAAGATACAGCGCGGTTGCTTCGAAAGCGGGCAGCCGGCGGAGAGGTGGAAATTTCGTGAATCTTCTGGAAGTCAGAAATCTGAAAGTAAGCGTGGAGGAGAACACCATCCTCGACGGGCTGGACCTTACCGTCGGAAAAGGGGAAGTCCACGTTTTGATGGGTCCGAACGGCGCTGGGAAATCCACGCTGGTCAATACGATCATGGGGCATCCGCAGTACCGTGTGGACGGCGGCACCGTCCTGTTCGAGGGGAACGACATTACCCACGTGCCCACCGATGTGCGGGCGAAGGCGGGGCTGTTCCTTTCGTTCCAGAACCCGGAGGAGGTGCCCGGCATCACGCTGGAAAGCTTTCTGCGTACCTCCCGCGTCGCAGTGACGGGCCAGCCCGTCAAGCTGTTTGCCTACAAAAAGGAACTTGCGCAGAAGATGGAGGAACTCTCCATGGATGCGGAGTATGCCTCTCGCTACCTGAACGTCGGGTTTTCCGGCGGAGAGAAAAAGAAATCGGAAATTCTTCAGATGCTGATGCTGAACCCGAAGCTCGCTATCCTCGACGAGACCGATTCCGGTCTTGACGTGGACGCGGTGCGCATTGTTTCGCAGGGCGTGGAGAAGTTCCGCACAGCGGAGAATTCGCTCTTAATCATCACCCACAATACGAAAATTCTGGATTATCTGCCGGTGGATTACGTCCATGTTCTGATGGACGGAAAAATTGTGAAGACCGGCGACCGCTCGCTGATCGACCGGATCAACGAATCGGGCTTTGCACAGCTTGCCGGACAGGCGGCTGTCTGAGAAAGCGGAGGGAATAACGTGAGACCGCAAGGCACAGGAAAAACAGCCGTGCAGGAAATCGACCGCACGGTTTACGATATCAAGGACAAGGTAAATGCCTCTTATCAAGTGCAGCAGGGATTGACCCCTGAAATCGTCCGCGAAATTTCAAAGACGAAGAACGACCCCGAATGGATGCGGGAATTCCGCCTGAAATCGCTGGAGATCTACAATCGTGCGCCGATGCCCGCATGGGGCCCGCCGCTCGACGAGCTGAATATGGAAAGCATCGTCACGTACATCCGCCCGAACACCCAGATGAAGGGGAAATGGACGGAGGTGCCGGACGACATCAAAAACACGTTTGAGCGCCTCGGCATTCCGGAAGCGGAGCGCAAATCGCTCGCGGGCGTCGGCGCGCAGTACGACTCCGAGGTTGTGTACCACAACGTGCGCGAGGAAGTCCGCCGTCAGGGCGTGATCTATACCGACATGGAGAGCGCCGTGCACGACCCGGAATACGGGCCGATGGTTCAGGAGCACTTCATGAAGCTGGTGCCGCCGCAGGATCACAAATTCGCGGCGCTGCACGGAGCGGTATGGTCGGGCGGCTCGTTCGTCTATGTTCCGCCGCATGTGAAGGTGGAAATTCCGCTGCAGTCGTATTTTCGCTTAAATGCTCCGGGCGCCGGTCAGTTTGAACATACGCTGATTATCGTCGGCGAAGGCGCGAGCCTTCACTTCATCGAGGGCTGTTCGGCCCCGAAATACAACGTGGCAAACCTGCACGCGGGCTGCGTGGAGCTCTTCGTCGCGAAGGACGCGCGCCTTCGCTACTCCACCATCGAAAACTGGTCGAAGAACATGTACAACCTGAACACCAAGCGCGCCGTGGTGGAAGCGGGCGGAACCATCGAGTGGGTTTCCGGCTCGTTCGGCTCGCACACCTCCTACCTGTACCCGATGAGCATCCTGAAGGGGGAACATTCCCGCATGGAGTTTACGGGCATCACGTTCGCAGGGAAGGGCCAGTCCCTGGATACCGGGGCCAAGGTGGTGCACGCCGCGCCGCACACTTATTCGAGCATTAACACGAAGTCTATTTCGAAGGACGGCGGCTGGTGCACCTACCGCAGCGCCGTCAGCATTCTGCCGCAGGCTCACGGCAGCCGTTCCTCCGTTTCGTGCGAATCCCTGATGCTGGACGACATCTCCCGTTCGGATACGATCCCGGTTATGGATATCCGGAACGACGACGTGGACGTCGGGCATGAGGCGAAAATCGGCCGCATCAGCGACGACGCAATTTTCTACCTGATGAGCCGCGGCATTTCGGAGGCTGACGCAAAGGCGATGATCGTCACCGGCTTTGCAGAGCCGATCGCAAAGGAACTTCCGGTGGAATACGCCGTGGAGATGAACAACCTGATCAAGCTGGAAATGCAGGGTTCCATCGGCTGAGCGGCAGGAATCGGAAAAGGAGTTACAGAATGAATCTGGCTTTGAAACATGCGAACGCTCTGCCGGCGCCGACCTGGCTCCGGCTGAACGTCAACGATACGAAAATCGAAGATACAATTCCGGAGCTCCGGCTGTACAACGGGCAGGCGCTCGTCTCCGGTCTGCCGGAGGGAGTGACCGCTTCCGAAACGGCTGCTTTGCCGGCGATGGAAACCGGAATGGGAGCCGAGGCGGCGGAGTTCTGCCTTTCGAACCGCACCGCCGGAATCAACCTGAGGGTTCCTGCCGGAGTGCGCGCGCAGGAACCGGTCTATTTAAGCTACCGGATTGATGAAAAGAATCCCGGCGTTGCCGACGTCAATTCCGTCACGGCGGAGGAAAACAGCGAAGTGACCGTTGTGCTGCGCTATGAATCGGACGGGGAAACAGCGGGCTTTCACGGCGGGCTGACCCGCCTTTACGCCGCAAAGGGCGCGGTGATCCGCCTCGTGCAGGTGCAGATGCTCGGCGACCGGTGTCTGCATTTCGACAACGTCGGCGCGCTTCTGGAAGAGGGCGCCCGCGTCGATCTGGTGCAGGCGGAGCTCGGCGCGAAGAACGCTCTTTCCGGCTTTCAGGCCTTCCTGAAAGGGAAGCGTTCCGCGCTCAATATCGACACGATCTATTTCGGCGACCGCAGCCGGAATCTGGATATCAACTACGTCGCGCGGCACGTTGGGCGCAAAACCCACAGCGAAATCCACGTGAGCGGCGCCCTGCTGGACGAAAGCGGCAAGACCTTCCGCGGAACGATCGACTTCCTCAAGGGGGCCGGGCAGGCTGTCGGGCATGAAAGCGAATATAACCTTCTGTTCAGTCCGAAGGTGCGCAATTTGACCGCGCCGCTGATTCTGTGCGCAGAAGAGGACGTGGAAGGGCAGCACGCGGCGACGACCGGGAAAATCGACCAAAACCGGCTGTTCTACCTGATGTCCCGAGGATTGAGCGAGCTGGAAGCGAAAAAGCTTGTAATCGAGTCGCAGTTCCGGCCGGTTACGGATAAAATTCCCGATCCCGCGCTGCGGGACGCGGTTTCCGACTATGTGAAAGCGAGGCTTGACACAATTGAACCCATATCTTAAGGACTTCCCGATCCTCGGGGAAACCATGAACGGGAAGCGTCTCGTTTATCTCGACAACGCCGCGACGGCGCAGAAGCCGCTTTCCGTGATCCGCGCGGTGGACGACTATTACTTCACCTCAAACGCGAATCCGCACCGCGGTCTGTACGGCCTGAGCATCAAGGCGACGGAAAAGTACGAGAACGCGCGGCACACCGTAAAAGAGTTTATCCACGCCGAAAAGGACGCCGAGGTGATCTTTACCCGGAACGCTTCGGAGTCGCTGAATCTGGTCGCCTACAGTTACGGCCTCAAATTCCTGCATGAGGGCGACGAAATTCTGCTCCCCGTTTCGGAGCACCACAGCAATCTGGTGCCGTGGCAGATGGTCGCGAAGGCGACGGGCGTGAAGCTCGTCTACCTGTACCCGAATGCGGCGGGACGTCTGACCGAGGAAGAAATCGACGCGAAGCTTTCCGCAAAGACGAAAATTGTCGCACTGGCGCAGGTTTCCAACGTATTCGGAAACGTGAATCCGGTGAAAAAGATCGCGGAAAAGGCTCACGCGCTGGGTGCCGTGGTGGTGGTGGACTGCGCGCAGAGCATCCCGCATTACCCGGTGAACGTTCAGGAGCTTGACGCGGATTTCGCGGCGTTTTCCGGCCACAAGATGATGGCGCCCATGGGGATCGGCGTGCTGTACGGAAAAGAAGAACTGCTGAATAAAATGCCCCCGTTCCTGTCGGGCGGCGAAATGATCGAGTATGTGTACGAACAGGAAGCGACCTTTGCGCCGCTTCCCCAGAAATTCGAAGCCGGAACCCAGAACGTGGGCGGGGCGGTAGGCCTGGAAGCTGCCGTCCGATATCTGCAGAAGGTCGGCTACGATACGATCATCCGCACGGAAGAGGAACTGCTCGCCTACGCGCTCGCAGGCATGGCGAAAATCCCACATGTCACGGTGTACGGCGACACGCAGGATCTTTCCGACCGCTGCGGCGTGATTTCGTTCAACGTGGACGGCGTGCATCCGCATGACGTCGCCTCTGTTCTGGATGCCGAGGGCGTCGCGATCCGCGCGGGGCACCACTGTGCACAGCCGCTGATGCGGTATCTTGACGTGAACGCCACCTGCCGTGCAAGCCTGTATTTTTACAACACGAAGGAAGACATCGACGTGTTTCTGGAAAGCTTAAGCAAAGTCAGGGGGTGGCTCGGCCTTGGGGCTTGATTCAATTTATACGGAGATTCTGACGGAGCACAACAACTCCAACCGCAATAAGCACCACATTGATAACCCGACCAGAGTGCTCAAAGGGGTCAATCCGAGCTGCGGGGATGAAATTGAGCTGGAGCTCCGCGAGAAGGACGGCGTGATCGAAGACGCCGCGTTCACAGGCATCGGCTGCGCCATTTCGCAGGCTTCGGCCTCCATCATGATCGACCTTATCAAAGGGAAGTCCGACGAAGAGGCGCTGAAGCTCGCGAAGACATTCTTTGGCATGATCAAAAACGAAATCACCGACGAAAGCCAGCTTGAGGTCCTCGACGAGGCGATCGCCCTAAGGGATATTTCCCACATGCCCGCGCGCGTGAAATGTGCGGTGCTCGGGTGGCACACGCTGGAAAACGCCATTCACGGCGAAAAAGAATAAAATCCGATGAAAGAGGCCTCCGCAAACGCAGTTTGCGGAGGCCTCTTTTTGCCTGACGTGATTCCTTTTCCTGACGCAGCCGTTCAAACCATTGCTACAGAGCCCGGAACTCCGGCATGCTTCGGAATCCCTCGCGAATCGTGTCCGAGAAGTCTCCAGGGCAGAGAATTCCGTTTTCAAAAGCGGATGCTTTCAGCGCGTAAAGGCTCTTTGCCGGAAGCTCCGAGTACAGCGGCCCTTTTCCGGGCCCTCCAAGAGAGGGCTCCCAGGAGAGTGTTAAAATCCGGTATCGGATCCCCTCTTCCGCCCGCCGGTAAAGAACCAGTGTGGCTGGTACCGAAGAATCCGGGCACGGTTCCGCCAAAACGCGCCGGAGAACGGCACCGGCCGGTTGGGTGAGGCATTCCCGTCCGCATGCGGAGCGCAGGAGCTTCCGCATGGCCGCGGAAAAATGGCGTCCCCCGGGGCAGCAGGGGAAATTCATCCGCTCCATTGCCTTTTGCATCCGGTATTTCGGGTCGAGCACCCGCAGCGGAAATTCCCCGCAGCTGCCGACGGAAAGGTTCGGGCGTCCTTCAGAAAATCGCGTCAGGTCCGGCATGAAAACACCCCCCTCACATGTGCTTGATGTTCCTCTGTAATACAAGTATAATATTGAAAGAAATAGAAAAATATAAAAATTTTGCCTGTTTCAATAACAATCATGCAAATCGGAGGACACGGTATGCGAAAGATTGAGGTGGGGGAAAACCTCTATGAGGTGACGCCTCACGGGGACTACGGATTTCCGTTTTATGCGGAGATGATTTCTCTTTCGGAATATGAGCACGGGAGCTTCGCGGTTCATTGGCACCCGGAGGTAGAATTTATGCTGGTTCTGGAGGGCGACATGGAATACCGCGCCAATCAGACGGTTTATCACCTTTCCGGGGGAAACGGCATTTTTGTCAATGCCAACTGCCTGCATACGGCGAACTCCTGTGAGGGAAGGGACTGCCGATATTTTGCGTTTACCTTCAATCCGGTTTTAATCTATGGGCATGACAACAGCACTATTGAGAAAAAGTATGTGGAGCCCGTCGTCACCTCTTCTGATTTCTCCTCTTTCCCGCTCGATCCCGGCCGGGAAGAGCACAGGGAAATGCTGAGGATCTTCCGGGAAATTTACCGCGTCTGTTCCGAGAGGGACGATTGTTACGAACTAAACGTAAAAAGTCTGCTCTGTCAGATCTGGACCTGTGTTTATCGTGAATTCCGGCAGAATTCTACAGGAAAAGAGCGCTCCGAGGGGAAAAACCTCGAGCTGCTCCGGCAGATGCTGAACTATATGCACGAAAATTATGCGGCGGCGATTTCTTTGGAAGATATTGCGGCGTCCTGTCATGTGAGCAAAAGCAAATGCTGTCATTTTTTTAAGGAAACCATGCGGCTGACCCCCTTTGAATACCTGATGAAATACCGCGTTCAGAAAAGCCTTCCCTTATTGCTGGAGGGGCGACGCAGTATAACCGAAATATCCGAGATGACCGGATTTTCCGGTTCCAGCTATTTCTCTGAAATTTTCCGGAGATATATGAACTGCGCGCCCAGCGAGTACCGCAGGAAGCATGCGCAGGGGAACTAAGCTGGCAAAAAAAGAACAGACAGGCCGCAAAAAAGGCCTGTCTGTTCTTTTTTTGCTGAGGCTTCGGACTTAAATATCCAAGGTTCCAACAAGGCTTTTCATGGCGTCGATCGTGCGGGTAAACAGCTCGTCCAGCGTCCAGCCGAGCATGTCCGCGCCTTTCTGAATCACGTCACGCGAACATCCGGCGGCGAAGGCGGGCTGCTTGAATTTCTTCTTCAGCGATTTCAGCTCCATATCGCTTACACTTTTGGAGGGATGCATCAGCGCAACTGCGCCGATCAGCCCGGTCAGCTCGTCGACGGCGTAAAGCACCTTCTCCATAAACTGCTCTGGCTTAACCTCCACCGTAAGGCCGTAGCCGTGGCTCGCGACCGCGTGGATCAGCTTTTCGCCGATGCCGCGCTCCCGCAAAATTTCCTGCTCCTTTATGCAGTGCTGCTCCGGGTACTTTTCAAAGTCGAGGTCGTGCAGCAGCCCCACCTCCGCCCAGAATTCCTCGTTTTCCGGGTCAAATTCCTTCGCAAAATAACCCATCACGCCCGAAACGATTTTAGCGTGCTTTAAATGGAACGGGTCCTGATTGTATTCCTCCAGCAGTTTCTGCGCTTCTTCCATGGTCGGCAAGGTACTCATGCTTCATCCTCCGTATCGTTTATATTGTAACATAGAGGAATTCTATGCTTTTCTGCGTCTTATCCTATCCGATTTTCCATGGCTTGTCAAGAAGCGTTGTATTCTTTAATAAAATATTAAAAATATTTATGATAATTTTATTTAATTTAAATGTTTTTCGATAAAGTTTCGTCGTAAAAAGTCGATAAATGATACGGTTAGAAAAATTCATGAGATCGAAAGAAACCCAAAATTTATTACTTTTGGCATTTGTGGCATTTTGAGGCTTCCCTGGAACCGGTTCAGGGAGGAAAAACCTGAATTTTTCTAAATCAACAAATAGTGGAGGGCAAATCATGAAGCGGTTTCAACATTTCAGTATCAGGCAAAAATTACTGACGGGGTTTCTGAGCATTCTGGGCATTTTGCTGCTGGTGGGCATTGTGGGCATTGTCGGAATGACGCGGATCGACCAGATGGATACGTATCTGTATGAAGGACAGACCGCGCCGATCATTCACCTGATCAACGCGACAAAGAGCATTTACCAGATGCGTCTGGATGCGCGGAACGCAATCATCCATGCGGGCGATATGGATAAGGTCAAAAGCTACGAAACAAGTTATCAAAATGATAAAACAATTTTTCTAACGGAATCGGCGGCCTATCGGAAGTCGATTACAAATCCGACCACCATTGCGCTGTACAGCGAGGCGGAGGACGTCTATAACAAGAGCATTGATTCTGCCATTGTGCAGGTCTTTAAGGTTGCGGAATCGGGGAATACGGCTGCTGCAAACGCTGCGATGGACAAAGTGGCGACACAGGCTCAGGTGCTGACTGCGGATTATGACAAACTCGCCGAAGCGCGCATGGAAGCCGCGAAGAGCACCAGCGACTCAAACGATTCTACGGCGTTAATTCTTATCATTGTGCTTGCCGTGTTCGCCGTGAGCGGGAGCGGCCTGGCAATCTTCCTCGGGCTCCGGATTTCCAATATGATCAGCAGGCCGATCGGCGAGGTGGTGTCCGCCGCCC
>JAEWRF010000150.1 GCA_023460155.1 Bacillota bacterium
CATGTAGGTGTCCAGCTTTCCGTCATACCCCCGGTACTGATTCCAGAGAGAAACAAGCTTGTCCAGCCCATCCCGGCAATCCCTAACCCCGACATTGTTAATCAGCTCGTAAAGGTACAGAAAGACATAGGAGAGCGAGGTCTGGCGGACAACGCCCCGCCGTACCTGGCTGCGCCATGTAAAATAGGTTCGAAGCTGCTCGCAGCTCATCATCTGATAGCTGGGAAAATACATAGAGAACGGTGCATTCCCCTCATAGTCGTCCTCAAAATTCTCCATGAACCTCGCCTGCTTGTAAAACAGAACCGCCTGCAGGCTGTCGCCGGAGCCGACGCGGTAGCCTGCGGCCGGAGAGAGGCAGGCTATTCGGCGCATTTCCATAAAGCGCTCCTGTTTTTCATCCAGAGGATGGCGCGCAAGCGGAATCCCCCGCGAAACGGTTTCGCTTCCGGCGGTTTGGGGGCTTTCCACGAAAACCTCGGCAAAGCCCCGACTGAAAGCGGATTTGTAGGTTCCGTTTTTCAGCCGGGCGGCAAGCTCGTTGGCACGACGCACAATCTCCTCTTTTTCCTTCTCCAACGGCATGGAACGCCCCCTCCCGTGCGCGCAAAAGACCAGGCTTCTTCTGTCGTAAATATAGCATATTTGCGCCTTAAAAGCAAACGCGGCCGAGAAAAGCGCACCCTGCACAACACTCCCCACGATTCCTTGTTTTTCTCTACAAAAATTCTTTTTTTGTGGTTCATTTGAAATTTTTCCCGAAAAACTCAATGCTATAATTGACTCAGCAAAACCAGTGAATCGTAAAGGGGGATGTTTGATGTTCTCACGGCCCTATCTTTGCATTTGCCTCTATTGCATGCTTCAGCTGGGATTCATTACTGTTATGGAGATTCGCCGCCGCAGCACAAAGATAAAACAGAAACGTTATTTTCTTTGGATGCTCGCCATTGCCCTTTTCTCTTTTGTCGCCGACATCATGAGCAGCCTTTATGTAGGTCCCTCCTGGTTCTTTCCTTATTCTGTTTTTGGAAATTATATTGAGGTTATTCTCAACACATTGCTGCCCCCGATTTTTTTCCAGTTCATCTGCGAGCAGATCAACGGTCCCGATTCAAAGCTGATGCGTCGGGTCAGTTCGGTTCTGTGGGTTATGTCTGCGGTCAATACGGCTGTGGTTGTCTCCAACGCTTTTACCGGTCTGATTTTTTATTACGACTCCTCCCGCATGTATCACCGCGGTCCGCTTTTCCCCTATGCAATGCTCCTGTTTTTGGCTATGATGGCCATGATTGAAGGGATTCTGATCTTTCAGCGGAAAAAAATCGAAGTGCATAGCTACCGGTCGCTTACCACCTTTCTGATTTCTCCCCTGATCGGATGGGTGCTGCAGGCCCTCATTTTTGGGCTTCCTTTTTCGCTGATCAGCATTACCTTCGCCGCTCAGGTCGTTTTCACCAACAGGCAGAACCGCAACATCGATGAAGATTATCTGACCGGCGCATTCACACGCCAGTCGCTTGACTTCTGCCTGCAGCAAAAAATCAACGCGTTCCCAAGCCACGGGAGCTTTTCCGCGATTCTGCTCGATATAGACAACTTCAAATCCATAAACGACCGCTTCGGTCACTACGAAGGGGATATGGCGCTCATTGCTTCTGTCCGCGTTCTGCGCGATTCCGTGGGGCACAAGGGCTTCATTGCACGGTACGGCGGCGATGAATTCTGCATCATTATCGACAGCGGCGACCCGAAAGCCGCCGAGGAAACCGCCCGCCGTATTTTCAGCCGACTCTCGGATTTTAATCAGCGCAGTGACAAGCCATACCAGCTCGGCTTCAGCATGGGCTGCGAGGTCTATCAGCCGTCCTTCGGGAACAGCGCCGAACAGTTTCTGAAAGTGCTCGACCGAAAAATGTATGAGGAAAAAGTTGCGCACCGAACCGCCGCTTCCGCCGAAAAGCGGTAATGCGGCGCAGTCCCTACGCCGAAAGCCGGCGCCCCTTCTTTTGGGAATGGGCGCCGGCTTTTTTGCGCACAAGCCCCCGGCTGTGCCGGATCTTCGGAAAAGCCTTCGCGCTCCGCAGAAAATGAGGAAAAGGCAAAGAATTACCAGTAAGGATCCTGGTTGGTAATTTTACAGGCTTTATTTGGTAATTTTGTATATATATTTATGTAAGTTTTGTGCATTTTATTGACATTATTCGACTGTCCTTTATACTTAGGGTTAGCACGATGTGGAACAATATCAGGATGTTTTTTCATTGGAAGTTGTTTTCCGGAAAAGGAACGGATTGCCTGTTTCAAAGAAAAATCTGCGTTACATAGGAATTCCCGGAACAGGCAGTCCGGTCGATACAGCCGGGCAGAAACGAACCAACAAATAGAAAAAGTCGGAATAAGTTTCACAGGTGCCAACTTTGATTAAGGAGGACAAACTGAAATGCAAAAGATCACAGGAAAGGCTCTTTCCCTTGCGCTTTCCATCGCGCTTGTGGCATCCAGCTTTTCGGCAAGCTTCGCCTCTGCTGCAACGAAAACCGTAACCGGTTCCGTTGACCTGAAGGACGATGACGCGGTGGTTCTCTACCTGGTAAACGGCGGCAAAGACAGCCAGCAGGGTAGAGTCGACCTGACCGACTGGATCAACACGCAGCAGAAAACCGACAAGACAACCATGGACACTCCGGACCACCAGGAAATCTCAGACATCAATATCACCGACGTATCCCACGTTTCCGGAGACAAATTGATAAAATGGGGAGACGTGAACGGCAGCACGCTGAACGCCGATGACCCGACGGACTGCTATCTCTTCCTGAAAAGCAGCACGGCCACAGGGAAGGAGCTTCTCTCCGTTCTGTATTCCGGTTCCTACACCGACGATGACGGCAACAGCGTCACCGTAAAAGCAAGGCAGAATATTACGGTTAACGTTGCCGATTACGGCTCCGTCTATATCGGGAAATATTATGCAGCTTCGTCTCTGACGGGTGCTCCGACAGCGGACAACCGCGTCGGCAAGAACATTGAGGACATCAGCTCACTTGCCGCCAAATCCGATGCTGTCGCCACTCAGACGCTCGGAGCGGACCATTATGTGGACAAGGGACAGGCCGGCGTGTATTACGCCACACCGAATACGGCTTCCGGCTCGGAAAGCTGCCTTGCCACCTATGCGTACCAGTCCTTTAATCTGGACGCCTCCAATGCAGGCGCAATCGCTTCCGGCAGCAATCCGGCCGCCGCAAACGCGGGCTTCACCCTGAAGCTTTCGGGTGCGACCAGCAGCCTGAAGTTCGCGTTCGATACCGAGAATACCCCCAACGGATTTGAAATCTATGCGTTGGACGGCGCGGCTTCCGGGAACATTTCCATCACTGCGATCCACATTTCGGACGCAGCAAAGAATCAGGCGCTCGCTCAGGGCGTTCTGAACACCAAAGTCACCGCGAAGGCACGCATCGACCAGAAGGTTAAGGTGACAACCGGGAACTACGTCAACATCGGCAAAGACAAAAACACCTATCTCTACAAGAGCGGTACAAGCCTCGGCAGTGACGCGGAGCTCACCGGCACTCATGTGACGGACGGCGCCAAAATCAATGTAACCGGCTATGATATCGACCTTGCTCTGCCGACTGCCAATTCCGTTTTCACCATTGACGACAAGTCCGCTTCCGTGGGCAAGATCACCGGGAGCATCAACGGAACCCTCAGCATCAGTTCAGGCTCCGTCTCCTCCGTCAATCTTGACAACGGCAACGTCACAGTCGGCTCCGACGCCAAGGTCGGGAATATTACCCTTGGCAGCGACAGCACGGGCGCCTATGCTTCGATCGCCGGAAACGTAAAGACGGACGGCAAAGTCGGGGACATTGATGCCGACGGAGCTGTTACCGTAAGCAGCGGTTCCACCGGCGCGATTAAAGCCGGCGGCGCGCTCGAGCTCACGGCCAGCGACGACGCCGCTGCAACGACCGTCGGCGCCGTTACCTGCGGCGACGAGACGACCATCGACTCCGCGGATTCCAAGATTACCGTTGCCTCCTACAAGGCCAGCGGCAGCAACGCGAAGCTGACCCTGACGGGCAGCGCCGTAACCATCGGCAAAATCGATTTTGATTACCGCGACAGCACCTCTCTTTCCCTCGACGATTTCCAGGGAACGCTTCCCTCTCCGGTCAACGCATCCAAAACAGCTGTTGAGACGACCAGCGAGGATGACAATGTCACCTTCACCGGCGCTGCGGCAGTCAATACGCTTGACCTGACGGACGGCAGCCGGACAACCTTCGGCAGCACGCTGAAGGCCGACTATATTACCGGTTCCGGCATCCTGAAACTGCCGCTTGGCGGACTCTATGTTACGGACGGCGTTTCCGGCTCTCCGATTCTGAAATTCTCCAACTCCTTCAAGGTAGGCGACACGGCGTTCAAGGCGGATTCCGACGCTGTGGAGGCGGATGACTTCAGCCCCTACGGTTACACCCTTTCCAAAACGGAAGGCACCTCCGCCGATACCTTCACCATCGCCTCCGTTGTATTCGCAGGCATTGCGATCAATAAGGATTCTTCCAGCATTGCAAAGGGTTACTCCGAGACCTTCACGGCCTCCGCTTATCCGGGCGGCACATCCCTGCCGGCGGGCGACCAGATCGTGTGGGACCTGGAAGGAAACGACAACATCTTTACGCTGACTTCTACGGGAGCTTCCGCAACCGTGAAGGTCAACAGCGTAGACGCCACTTTTGCCTCTGAAAACCAAGCCACCCTGACGGCAACGGTTTGCGACGCGGACGGCTATACTCTTGACGAGTATGAGGTCGCCACCTGCGACGTCACCGCAATCGCCACTCCTGCGGCTGTTTCCGATACCAATTCCTCTCTCTTCGTTGCGAAGGGCGCAAGCTATGTCATGAAAGTCACCTCCGCGGCGAAGCCTTCCGTGGGCGTCGGCACAAGCGGTGTCTTCTCGGTAACGCTTCTTTCCCAGAACGGCAATGACTATCTCTACAAACTGACGGCAACCGGAACGGTCGGCTCCGCCACGGGCGTCTACCTCAACGGCAGCAAGC
>JAEWRF010000151.1 GCA_023460155.1 Bacillota bacterium
TCGGCAAAGCGAAGGATCTTGCGAAGGATATGGAAACCGAAGTTACGGCCGTTCTGCTCGGCTCCGGCGTTTCCGCCCTTTGCGCCGATCTTGCCAGCTACGGCGCGGATAAGGTTGTCATGGTCGACAACAAGGACCTTGAGCTTTATTCCACCAAACCCTATGCTTATGCCATGTGCAGCGTCATTGAGAAATACCATCCCGCCGTCGTTCTGTATGGCGCCACCGCAATCGGCCGTGACCTTGCTCCTCGCGTAGCCGCGAGGATCCGCACCGGTCTGACCGCCGACTGCACAAAGCTGGACGTCGCGGACGATGGAACAAAGAACCTGATGATGACCCGTCCGGCTTTCGGCGGCAACATCATGGCAACTATCATCTGCCCGGATTACCGCCCGCAGATGGCAACGGTCCGCCCCGGCGTGATGCAGAAAATTAAGCCGATCGAGGGCGCAAATGTGCCGGTCGACAAGTTCGACGTTGTCATTCCGGAGTCCGAAAAGGATGTTCAGATTCTTGAGGTCATCAAGAAGGAATCCCACAAGATGGATATTCAGGATGCCAAGGTGCTGGTTTCCGGCGGCCGCGGCATGGGCTGCCCCGATAACTTCGGTCTCCTGAAGGATTTGGCGGATGCCCTCGGCGGTACAGTCAGTTCCTCCAGAGCGGCTGTTGACGCCGGTTGGGTCGAGAAAGACCTTCAGGTCGGCCAGACGGGAAAAACCGTTCGCCCGAACCTCTATGTGGCCTGCGGCATTTCCGGTGCGATTCAGCACCTCGCCGGCATGGAAGAATCCGACGTGATCGTCGCGATCAACAAGGACGAGGGAGCTCCGATCTTCGAAGTTGCCGATTATGGCATCGTCGGGGACGCACTCAAGATTCTGCCGATTCTGTCGGAAGAAGTCAAGAAAGCAGTCGCTGCCCGCAAGTAATTCTGGTCGTTTTCAAGCCCGCGTCCCGAAAGGGATGCGGGCTTTTTGTATTTCTCTCTTGACAACACGGGACAATGCATTTATAATTAAACATGTTTAAAACACATTTAAAATACGTTTAACGGGAGCTAAAATGAAAGATGACAAAGGCATTCAACAGGCGCTGATTGATGCGGCGAAAGAATTGCTGGAAAGCGTTGAGAAACCGGAAGAAATTACGTCCCGTCAGATTGCGGCGCGCGCCGGATCGAACGCGGCCATGATCAATTACTATTACGGTTCAAAAGAACAGCTCATCACAAAAGCGGTCGGTGAGATTCTGGACTTTTCCTCCGACATCTTTCGATTGCCCGCAGATCCCTCCGATCCGCCGAAAGAGAAATTGAGAAAGATTCTGAAACAGATCTGCGCGGTTGTCCTTCGGTACCGCCGCTATACTAGGGTCTATATTCCGCACATTTTGCTTGAAAACGAGATTGACCTGCCGTTTTATGTTCTTCCGCATATACGGGACCATTTTTGCGGAAAAAAGAGTGAAACCGAATGCAGGATCATTGCCTATCAGATGGTTTCGTTTCTACAGCTGGTCTTTTACCGGGCGGATGACTTTTTAGGATATACCGGCATAAATCTTTCGTATGAAGAGGCCTGCGACGAGCTTATCGACTTGGAGCTTAACATATTAATGCCTGAGGGGGATAAAACATGAATCTGACGGAATACATGAACAGCGCGATTGAAAGGCTGGTAAAAGATGCCATGCGGGCATCGCTTTGGAATCCGCAGGAGAGTGCGTTTCTGCTCCGCTGTACGGCGGCACAGAAAAAGGCTGCGGAGAAAAGAAGGAGCATGGATCAGTCTGGAACACATATTCCGCCTTTCCTGATTGCGAGCATCGCTTCTCAGTGCAATCTTCACTGCGCGGGGTGCTATGCCCGCGCAAATCATTCCTGCGGCGAGCAAGCAGGAAAAGAACTGGATGCCGGTCGTTGGGGACAAATCTTTTCGGAGGCTTCGGAACTCGGCGTTTCGTTTATACTTCTGGCCGGGGGAGAACCGCTTCTGCGGAGAGATGTGCTGGAGGCCGCTGCGGAGCATCCGGAACTGATTTTCCCGGTTTTCAGCAACGGGACCATGATCAATGACGCCTATCTGGAACTGTTTCATAGGAACCGGAATCTTCTCCCGGTCCTGAGCATCGAAGGTGACCGTGATCAAACGGACAGCAGAAGGGGCAGGGGAACCTTCCGGATCCTTTCCAATGCGATGGAAAGCCTGCGCGGACGGGGAATTTTTTACGGAGCTTCCGTTACCGTGACAAAAGAAAACCTCGCCGAGGTATCCGGCGAGGAATTTATCGGGACACTTTCCCGGAACGGCTGTAAACTTGTCTTTTTTGTTGAATATGTGCCGGTCGACGGCAGAGACGGTCTTGCGCCCGGCGATGCCGAACGGGAACTTCTTGCTCAAAACCAGGAGAAGCTGCGGGAACGGTATCCGGATCTGATTTTTCTTTCCTTTCCGGGAGATGAAAAACAGATGGGCGGATGTCTTGCGGCAGGGCGAGGCTTTTTCCATATCAATCCTGCAGGAGACGCGGAGCCCTGCCCGTTTTCGCCGTATTCGGACATCAGCGTAAGCGGCGGCAGTCTGAAACAGGCGCTCCAGTCCCCGCTGTTCCGGAAAATCCGCTCCGGCATTGCGGAGGAGGGCGAACAGATTGGCGGGTGCACGCTGTTTCGCAGACAGTCGGAGGTTCAGCGTCTGCTGGCAGGTCAGTAAACTGGCCGGAAAATTGCTGATTAACGGGTTCGGGGGCGAAGAAAATCTTCTATGCCCCCGAACCCGTTTTTTCATTCATTCATCCTGAGCGGCTCGGATTTTTTCGACAATACGGGGAAGAGTGCCGAGTATGGCATCCACCTCTTCTTCCGTGTTCCCGGCGCCGAGCGTGAGCCGCAGAGAACCAGCTGCAAGCTCCGGCGGAAGGCCGATCGCGCGGAGTACATGGCTCGGATCGGAGGAGCCCGCCGTACAGGCGGAGCCGGAGGAGGCACAGATTCCCGCCTGATCGAGCATGAGAACCAGCGTTTCTCCGTTCACCCCGTTAAAAGCAACGTTGACATTCCCCGGCAGGCGGCGGACCCGGTCTCCGTTGAGCCGGGTTCCTTCTATTTTCAGGAGTCCGTCCGTCAACCGGTCCCTCAGACAGATCAGGAGCGCGGAACGTTCCTCTCTCCGATTACAGGCTGCTTTGAACGCGGCAGCGAGGCCGACGGCTCCGGCAACATTTTCCGTTCCGGCCCGTCGGGAGCGCTCCTGCGCACCTCCGTCGATCAGATTCGCGAACTCCGTCCCCTTCCGGATGTACAGAACCCCGGTTCCCTTCGGTCCGTAAAACTTGTGGGCGGAAAGCGACAGAAGATCAATTTTCAGGTCTTTCAGGTCGATCGGAAGCGTCCCGGCAGCCTGAACGGCATCCGTATGGAACAGAACCCCGTGCCTCCGGCAGATTTCCCCGATTTCCCTCACCGGCTGAACAGTGCCGATTTCATTGTTCGCAAACATGACGGAAACCAGGGCTGTTTCCGGCCGGAGCGCGGCCTCAAGCTCTTCGGGTCGGATGATTCCATTCTCATGCACATCCAGATAGGTGACTTCAAACCCTTCGCTTTCCAGAAAGCGGCAGGCGTGAAGTACCGCATGGTGCTCAAACTTGGAAGTGATGATGTGATTTTTGCCCTTTGCTCTTTGAGAAAAGGCGACTCCCTTCAGCGCCCAGTTGTCGCTTTCGCTTCCGCCGGAGGTGAAGAACAACTCCTCCGGCGCAGCGTTCAGACAGGCGGCTGCGTCTTCCCGTGCCGACTCCAGAGCCTTTCGGGCCCTGCGACCGACGGAATAAAGGCTGGAGGGATTCCCGAAGCTTTCCCGGAAAAACGGCTCCATTGCCGAAAAAGCCTCCTCTGAGACGGGAGTGGTGGCCGCGTTGTCCGCGTAAATGAAACTCATTGTTTATTCCCCAAACCTTTTGCCCTGTATTTTTCGGACTGAGCGACGGCAAGCCGGTCGCAGCATTCGTTTTCCGGGTGACCTGCATGTCCTTTGACCCACTGTACGGTAACGCGGTGGACTTCCAGCAGCTCCAGAAGCTGCGCCCAAAGGTCGCTGTTCAGCGCCGGCTTTTTGTCGCTTTTGATCCATCCGTTTTTACGCCAGTTCTTTGCCCAGCCTTTTTCAATTGCTTCGCAGACATATTTGGAATCACTGCAGAGAAGAACCTCGCAGGGCTCCTTCAATAACCGGAGCGCTTCAATGACGGCGGTCAGCTCCATGCGGTTGTTGGTCGTGTCCGCTTCGCCGCCGCTGATCTGTTTTTCCCTCTCCCCATAGCGCAGTACAGCGCCCCAGCCGCCCGGACCGGGATTGCCGCTGCATGCTCCGTCCGTGAAAACTTTTACTTTTTTCATCGCCGATGAATTCCTTCCGGTTTTCGTTTCCCTTATTATAGCACAGAGAGTCTGCCGAAACAAATCGGGGCCGTAATCAAAATCAATGTTTAGCCCTGCTTTTTGCGGCAATACTATCCATGATTCCCGGCGGGACGGAAAACGCGCTTGACAGTCTGTGAGTTTCACGATACAATAAAAACAATGTATGTGTTCGGATTTTATGGATCAGTCTGACCTTTTGTGAAATTCAAACATATGTTTGCAGTCTGTTTACATTTTTACGCGGGCCCGGTGCAGCGTAAAAGGTAAATTTCTATAAAAAAAGCCGGCCGTCCGTTTGACCCGTTTGTCAACGGATATTTTGGCCGTGCCCAAAATTACAATGGAGGTTATTTTGTGACAGAAAAAAAATTAAATAATACGGATGGCCATGTAAATTCGGAAGCGCCGCAGGCGACGGGAAAGGAAAAACGTTCCGAACTTTACCAAAAGGTGGTGCCGCCCAAGAAGAAGCAGCAGGGGCACCCGGCGGGCAAGGCTGTCAATCGGAATGCGAAACCGCAGACGAACCCGGAGGAGAAAACCGGGGCTTCTGCAAGGCCGCAGATGGCTTCCGCACAGCAACAAAAGGCTTCTGCGAAGCAGCAGCCGGCTTCCGTACAGCAGCAAGCGGCTTCCGCAAAGCAGCAAGCCCCCGCAAGGCAGCAGGCCCCCGCAAGGCAGCATCAGACGGGCTCCGCGAAGCAGCAGACTTCCAGACCGTCAGCCGATCAGCAGTCTCAGCCGAAGACGGCTTCTGCGCATCGGAGGGGAAGACCGAAAAGTTCCGGTTCCCAGGCTGCCGCAATTCAGAAATCCGTGCAGCAGTTTATGCAGGACAAAGGCGTAAAAGCGGTTTCCAAAACGCAGGAAACGCATGAAAATCCAAGGCCAAACCGCCGGGGCCGCAAAAATCAACAGAAGCCGTCCATTCGGGCCTATTTTCTGGGCGGACTCAATGAGGTCGGAAAGAACTTTACCCTGTTTGAATGCGGCAACGACATGATCATTGTGGACTGCGGTATGGCATTCCCTGACGGCGATATGCTCGGCGTCGACCTCGTGCTTCCGGATTTCACCTTTGTGGAGCGCAATGCGGCCAACATCCGCGGCATCGTTCTGACGCACGGCCATGAGGACCATATCGGCGCGCTTCCTTATCTTCTTAAAAAAGTCAACCTTCCGATTTACGGCACCCCGTTCACGCTTGCCCTGGTGGACAGCAAACTGAAAGAGCACGGGCTGCAGGGCAGTGTGAAGTCGATCGTCGTAAATCCCGGTCAGCATATTCTATTAGGCTGCATGGATGTTGAATTCATCCATGTCAACCACTCGATTCCAGATGCCGTTGCGGTCGCGATTCACTCTCCGGCCGGCGTGGTGATTCACACCGGCGATTTCAAGATCGACTGCACTCCCGCACAGGGAGAAATGATCGATCTTGG
>JAEWRF010000152.1 GCA_023460155.1 Bacillota bacterium
GTGTCCGGCTAAGCGACCTTGCGATTCCGCGGATCGAGTCTTCAATGGGGGTCAGATCCCCGCCGTATTCCATCTGCATTTCACCGGTGAAATCTCCCTCAGACATTTTGCTCAGGTGCTCCGTGATGTCATCAATCACATGATGCAGAGTTTCGACCGTCTTTTCTGTGGCATGAGCCAGAACCTCAGTCTCATCCCCCGTTCGGATCTGCGGAACCGGGCTGTGAAGATCTCCGTCGGACAAAAGTTTCATCCTTCCGGTCACCATCTCCAGAGGTTCGGTAATGGATTTTGCAATCCGGAACATCAGGAGCAGACTGAGCAGAAGAATCAAAAGGCTGGATCCCACCGCCGCAGCCAGTGCAACCAGCTTTTCCTGGTCATACTGCTTTGTCATTGCCTCAATATCAACCTGATAGACTCCGGTACCAACGATCCAGTCATACGGCTCGAACTTTTCCGAATAAGCGCGCTTTAAAAAAGTGCCGCTTATACCGGGTTTGGTAAAATAATATTCACTAAAGCCCCCAGCTTTTTTGTCTTGTGCGGCAGAAATCAGATTCCGGATATAATATGTCCCGTTCAGGTCTTTATCGTCGTAACGGTACTTTCCCTCATATTGTGTTTCCATGTGAGCCTGACAGATTCCTTTGGAATTATCCGCCCAAAAATAGCCTTCTCCGTTGCTATACCTCATGCTGCGAACCAGAGATTTTGCCTGATCCATTTCCTGTGACTGAGTGATCTTTCCGTCCGTATACTCTTTATGATTTGCCGCCAGTGCGGATATCACGCTGTCAACCTCCGACTTAATGATCTGGTCGGAACCGCTCTTTGCCGCATTGATCGCCGTATTATACGCCTTGCCCAAACTGACATAGGAAAAAATGGACAGTACAAGAATAGTTAACAGGATCAAAGCTCCGACTGCCAATAAAAGTTTCTGTCTCAATCGAAGTTTCTTGTGAAATTGTTTCAGCATTTTGTCACACTCTCATCATTGTTTTTTGATAATTTTTACCAACTAAATATAACATCCACGTGCAGAAACATAATATCAATTAGTGATTATATTGGTTTTAAGATCAGTTAAAAGGTTCTTAACAAGCAGCCCTCGAATGCGATACCCGTTACAAGAATACCGGAGACATCTCCCCTATCTTTCGATTATGTTTAGACATCAGCCTAAACTGAAAATCCAGAGCAATTTTACGGTTGGTTTCTCCCGCTTATATTGAGTGAATGATTTTGGAAGGTGGAAAAATGGAACTTAAAAAAAGAAACGAAGTTGAAGAGAAATTCAAATGGGATTTAACCCCGATTTTTAAAAGCACAGAGGACTGGGAAAACGCCTACGCCGAGGCAAAGAAGGCCGCCGATCAGGCGGGAGGCATCTCCGGCACTCTCGGCAAATCGGCCGAGAGTATGAAGGCAGGGCTTGATCAGATCTTTACCGCTCTGCGGAAGGTGGAGCTTGTCTATTCCTATGCTTCGCTCCTTAAAAACAGTGACAACAGCAGCAGTATGTATCAGGAAATGTCCGCTAAAGCCATGAACCTTTACGTGGCCCTCGACACCTCCGTTTCCTTCGTCGACCCTGAAATTCTGGCCGTTCCCGAGGGAAAGCTGAAGGAGTATCTTGCAGGCGACGTGCTGAAGGGATATCACCATATTATCGCGGATATTGACCGCTCAAGATCCCACACTCTCGACGAAAAAGGCGAAATGATACTGGCAAAGCTTGGCGATGTGGCACAGACCCCCCATAACTGCTTTACCATGCTTGAAAGCGTTGATATGCAGTTCCCGAAGATTAGGGATGAAAGCGGAAATGAGCAGCAACTGACCCACGGCAACTTTGCCGTTTTCCGCGAAAGTGCCTCAGCAGACATCCGCCGCGAATCCTTTGAGAAGTATTTCGGCGAATTTAAGAAATATATCAATACTTGGGCGGCGATGTACGCGGGCAGCGTAAAGATGGACTGCTACTATGCAGACGTCCGCAGGTTTGACAATGCCTGCGCGCGCTCCCTGTTCTCGGGCAACGTTCCCGTTTCCGTGTACGACAGCCTTGTTGCGTCCGTCCATGGGGCCCTCCCCCTCATGGAGCGTTATCTGACGCTCCGCAAAAAGCTCCTTGGCCTTGACGAGTTGAATATGTACGATCTTTACTGCCCTATTATTGACGACGTCAAATGGGAAATGACCCTTGAAGAATCCGAAGATCTCGTGAAAAAGGCCACCGCGCCGCTCGGCGAAAACTACAGCAAGCTGCTTGACCGCGCTTTTCATGAGCGCTGGATGGATATTTACGAAAACAAAGGCAAGACGACGGGTGCATTCTCCTGCGGCGTTTACGGCGTTCACCCCTATGTCCTGCTCAACTTCTCGAACCGCCTTGACGATGCGTTCACAATGGCGCATGAGCTTGGCCACTCGATGCACTCCTTCCTGTCCGACGCAAATCAGGACTTTGCAAATCACGACTACCGCATTATGGTCGCCGAGGTTGCCTCCACTGTAAATGAAGTTCTGCTGACAAAGTATCTGCTGAAAACCCAAACCGACAACAAGCGCCGCGCTTATGTCCTGAATCACTTCCTTGAAGGCTTCCGCACCACTGTGTTCCGCCAGACGCTGTTTGCAGAATTTGAGCGCGAGGCGCATGATATGTATCAGCGCGGGAATGCGCTGACTGCCGAGAATCTCTCGAAGGTGTACCGCAGACTGAACGAGGAATACTATGTTGGCGCAAAGATCAACGATTTACAGGATTATGAGTGGGCACGTATTCCTCATTTCTATAACGCCTTCTATGTCTACCAGTACGCAACGGGCTTCTGCTCCGCAGTTGCCATTGCGGACAATATTTTGAAAACCGGTGACGCAAGCAATTATCTAAAATTTCTTGCCACCGGCGGAAGCATGTACCCGTTAGACGAGCTTAAAATTGCCGGCGTTGATCTGACAAAGCCCGATACCGTTGCAAACGCCCTCAGAATTTTTGGGGAAACACTTGACGAATTTGAGAAACTGATGAGCAAAGAGTAAATTAGGGAGCCGTGTCATATTTATAATATTGGGTTGAGGTGCTCGTTTTTGTCACACGACACGGGCGGGCACCGGTTGCGGCTGCCGATGGGCTCCCGGGGAGCAATATACCCGATCAAAAGTAAAACATGCGAAAAGCTCCAACCGAATGTTGACAATACAATTTTAAAAGTGATAAAATAATTGGCGTTGATAGTTAGCAAGCTAATTATTAGCATTGCAATTAATTGTTCGGAGGAAAATTATGTCTGTCAGTCTTCATCATGCGATCCTTATGACGTTCAACGCACAGAAGAACAGCCTGCGCCCCGGTATGGTTGAGATCGGTCTTTCGCCTGGTCAGCCGAAGGTGCTGCGGTTCCTTGCGGCCCACGACAGCTGCATGCAGAGAGAAATTGCGGAGGCTCTGAATATCGAGCCCGCCACAGTATCCCGCCTGCTCTCCAATATGGAGCAGAACGGTCTTGTGGTGCGTTCTACACCGGAGGAATGTCGAAGGGCGGAATCGGTCAGTATCACCCAAGAGGGGCGTTCCGCTTTTGCTCAGTGGGAAACAGTCTGCCACACGGTGGAAGAGCAGTCCATGAAGGGATTTTCAGAAGAGGAAGAGCAGCAGTTTCTGAAAAATTTGTGCCGGATGTATCAAAATCTCACGGGGAAACCGTTGGAATAGTGGAGGAAAGATCGTGGTCAAGCGACTCTATGAATTTTTTAGACCTTACCGGAAAGCGCTTTTGGGAAGCATCGCCTGCGTGATGGCGGAGTGTGTGTTTGAGCTTGTCATCCCGCTCATCATGGCTGATATTATAGACGTGGGAGTCATGCAGAAGGACCGCGGCTATATTCTCCAGCGCGGAGCCCTGATGGTTGCCTGCGCGCTGGCCGCTCTCGCGCTCGGCTCCCTGTACGCGCGCCTTGGGGCGCAGGCCGGTCAGGGCTTCGGGGCGGAACTCCGGCAGCGGGAATATAAAAAGGTGCAGGAATATTCGTTTTCCAATCTGGATCATTTCAGCACGCCGTCGCTCATCACACGGCTGACCAGTGACATTACCATCCTTCAGAATTCCGTCTGCAACGGAATCCGGCCGATGGTGCGCGGCCCGGTCATGATGCTGACCGGCCTGGTTATGTCTTTTGTGCTGAGTCCGAAGCTTTCTATTGTTTTTCTGATCGCCGTGCCGGTACTTGCGGCCGGATTGTTTCTCATCATGCGGCCTCTGGGGGCCTGTTACGCGCGGATGCAGAAAATGCTGGACCGTGTTAACTCCATCGTGCAGGAAAACCTGACGGCGATACGCACGGTAAAATCCTATGTGCGGGGGGAAAGCCAATCGGCTCTTTTCGCCGAGGGGAACGGCGATTACTGCGCCGCCTCTCAGCGTGCGTTTCACACCGCCATGCTGAATATGCCGTATTTTCAGTTTGTTATGTACTGCACGATTCTCTGCATCCTCTGGTTCGGCGGCAATTTCATTCATACGGGTACCATGAAGGTCGGAGAATTGACCGGCTTTTTAAGCTACGTGTTACAGATCTTAAATTCTCTGATGATGATTTCAAACGTGTTCCTGATGCTCAGCCGTTCCATGACCTCCATCGGCAGGGTATTTGAGGTGCTGGACGAGAAGCCGGGAATCGTTGACAGCGGCGATCCGTCGCTTGTCATTGACAGCGGCAGCGTTGAGTTCATTGATGTCTCGTTCAAATACAGCGAAAAAGCAAAGGAAAATGTCCTTTCCAACGTCAGCCTGAATATCCGCGCAGGGCAGATGATCGGCGTGCTCGGCGGCACGGGAGCCGCCAAAACGTCACTGGTGCAGCTGATTCCGCGTCTTTATGACGTCAGCGCCGGCTGCGTTCGAATCGACGGACGCGACGTGCGCGAGTACAGTCTGCGCCAGTTGCGCGACAGCGTCGGCATGGTTCTGCAGAACAACACGTTGTTCTCCGGCACCATCCGGGAAAATCTTCTCTGGGGCAACGAACACGCCGGGCAGGAGGAGCTGGATTGGGCCTGCCGCATCGCGTGCGCGGACGAGTTCCTCGGCCGTCTTCCGGACGGCTACGACACTGTGCTCGGCCAGGGCGGTGTGAACGTTTCGGGCGGGCAGAAGCAGCGGCTCTGCATTGCCCGCGCCCTGCTCAAACGGCCGAAGATCTTGATTCTGGATGATTCGACCAGCGCGGTAGATACCGCCACGGAACGCAGGATACGCGAGCGGCTTGCGGAAGAACTGCCGCAGACGACCCGCATCCTCATTACCCAACGGCTCGGTTCGGTGGAAGAAGCCGACCAGATCATTCTGCTTGACGACGGCAGAGTCACTGCCGTGGGAAAGCACGGCGAGCTTCTCGCCAACAATGAAGTCTACCGGGAAATCTGGCGGTTCCAGCAGAAGGGAGAGATTGCGTAATGCCAAAGACTTTTTCGCATGCAAGGCCGAAAAATCTGCGCAGGGCATTCGGCCTTTTGTGGCGCTACATGAAGAAACACGCCGTCTCGCTTGCACTGGTCTCCGTTCTTGCCGTTGTGAGCGCACTCGCATCCGTTTACGGTACATATCTGCTGAAACCGGTTATTGATAACTATATTCTCCCGGGAAATATTCCGGGGCTGATGCGCATGGTCGCGCTCATGGCTCTGCTGTATTTCATCGGTGTCGCGGCAACGCACGGCTACACGCAGGCAATGGTTGTGCTGGCACAGAAAATTGTTGAGGAAATCCGGAACGATCTGTTCCGGAAGGTACAGAAGCTGCCGCTCAGCTATTTTGACGCGCAGACGCACGGCGAGCTGATGAGCCGTTTCACAAACGACATCGACACGATCTCCGACGCGCTGAACAACAGCTTCGCCATGGTGGTGCAGAGTTTTGTCGTAACGGTCGGAACGTTCGCTGTTCTGATTGTTCTGAACGTCTGGCTTTCCGCCATTGTGCTTCTTACTTTTTTTTGCATGTTTCTGTTTCTCCGCTACAGCGGCAGACGAAGCAAAGTCTACTACGACCGGCAGCAGAAATTTCTCGGCAGCCTCGACAGCTTTGTTGAGGAGACTGTCGCGGGGCAGAAGGTCGTGCAGGTCTTTAACCATGAGACGCAGAATTTTGATGAATTTACCGTAAGAAACCGCCGCCTGCAGGAAGCCGCGACGGGCGCCGTCACGTTTTCCAGTCTGCTTGTTCCGGTTGTAGTAAGCCTGTCTTACTTCGGTTACGCGGTTTCCGCGTGCATCGGCGCTTTCTTTGCCATTTCAGGGCAGATCGGTCTGGGTACGCTGGCCTCTTACCTCGTTTATGTGCGGCAGGTCGCCATGCCGATCAACCAGTTTTCCCAGCAGCTCAATTTCATTCTTGCTTCGCTTTCGGGCGCGGAACGTATTGAAGAGGTTCTCTCCGCTCCGGAGGAAGAAGACTGGGGCAGCGTAACGCTCACCCGGGCTCAGATCATGCCGGACGGCTCCCTCCGCGAAACGGACCGCCGCACCGAGCAGTGGGCCTGGCGCAGACAAAAAGCGGACGGTTCGGCGGAACTTATCCCTCTGCGGGGCGACGTACGGTTTCAGGATGTGGTGTTCGGATACGTGCCGGGGCATCCGGTCATCAAGGGGATCAACCTGTATGCGAAGCCGGGGCAGAAGATCGCTTTCGTGGGTTCGACGGGCGCGGGAAAAACAACCATCGCAAGTCTGATCAACCGGTTTTATGAAGTAACCTCGGGAACGATTTTTTATGACGGCATCGATGTGCGCGATATTAAAAAGGACGATCTTCGCCGCTCACTCGGTGTGGTTTTGCAGGATACACACCTGTTTACCGGAACAATCGCGAAGAACATCGGCTTTTCCGGCGATGACTTCAGTCCCGAGCGCATTGTCGCCGCGGCTAAGCTTGCAGGAGCCGATTCGTTCATCCGCCGCCTGCCGAACGGGTATGATACCGTACTGACCGGCGACGGCGACAACCTGAGCCAGGGTCAGCGTCAGCTGCTCGCCATCGCCCGTGTTGCCGCGGCCGACCCTCCGGTTCTTATTCTCGACGAGGCGACAAGCTCGGTCGATACGCGCACCGAGCGCCAGATTGAAAAAGGCATGGACCGCCTGATGGAGGGCCGCACGGTGTTCGTTATCGCGCACCGGCTTTCCACCGTGCGAAACGCAAAGGCGATCCTCGTCCTTGAGGGCGGAGAGATTCTTGAACGCGGCAGCCACGAAGAGCTGGTGGAACAAAAGGGCCGCTACTATCAGCTGTATACCGGGCAGTTTGAATTGTCGTAAAAGCGCTGCTCTATAATGGAATATAGGAATTTTTTACAAGAAACGAATATCGGTCAAAGAAGGAACCCGGCAGACCGCGTAAATTGAGGTGCCGCATGCTTGATGTTTGCTATTTAAAAGATCATGTCAGCTTCTTTGCAGGCTACCGTTCGCCGGAGCGGCATAGACACTTTGCAAAGCACCTGATTTTTTCCCAAGACGGCACATTTGATTGTATTGTGAACAACAGCCACTTCCAATGTTCCGGCGTCTGTATCGACTCCGGCGCGGAGCATACCATTCAAAACGAACGTGGGAACATATTTGTAATGCTGATAGAGGAAACCAGCGAACTATCCGAAATGCTGCGGGAACGGTATCTGCGCGAGAGCCCATACGCTGTAATAGAGGGCGATATTCTCGGAAGTTCACGCAGTGTTCGGGAGGCCGACACCCGCGTACTGGAAGCATGTGCGCCCGACTCACATGCAAGATTCGCTTATGATGTACGGATTGCCGGCGTACTTCGGGAAATTGATTCCCGGGAAAGCATTGACGACAGCATCGTAAAGGAGCTTTGTTCAGCTGCGTGTCTTTCTCAGAGCAGACTGTCTCACCTTTTCCGTGATCAGGTGAAGATTTCGCTTTCAAGCTATCTGGTTATGGCGAAAATGGAAAAAGTGCTTATTTATCTGATGAACGGCGAGAATATTACGACGGCATCGATTCATGCCGGCTTTAGCAGTCCTTCCCATTACGCTGCCACCTGTAAAAGGATGTTCGGCATCACTTGCTCCGACTTTGAAAAATAGCATCTATTTGAAAGCCTCCCGCTCCTGTTCG
>JAEWRF010000153.1 GCA_023460155.1 Bacillota bacterium
AAACCGGCAAGCTGAACGGATACCTGAAGCTGCTCAACCAGAACGGGGAATTCGACTCCACCACCGATTTCCGGGGGATCGGATATTACCGGAAGATGCTGGACACGGTCGCGCAGAATTTCGCCACGGTAATGAACCAGCTGAACAGTACCAACGACGCGGGGGACAACAAGCCGCTGTTCACGGATTCCGATGGAAAAACCGACGACATCAGCGCCGGGAACATCCGAATCTCAAGCAACTGGACGGCCAGTTACCTGACCACCTCCAAGAGTGCCTCAAACGCAGGGGACAATACAAGCGGATCAAACACCAACATAACGGCGATGCTGACCGCCCTGCAGTCAACGTCATACACGCTGAAGACCGGTTCCAAAACACTGTTCGCGGGAACAATTCAGGAATCCGTTTCCGATATTTCACTGACTCTGGGGCAGGACATCGACAGCATTGAGAGTCAGGACGACACCAATTCCAACATGCTCAGCAACATTGAAACGCGGCGAGAGTCTCTTTCTTCCGTCGACATCAACGAGGAAGCGATCAACCTTACCGTGTATAATCAGGCACTCTCCGCGGCCGCCCGTTTCACAACGACGGTGGACGAATGCCTGTCAACCATCATCAACAATATGGGCGTGGCCGGGACCTGATTGACTCCGCACGCGGCAGGAGGTTAAAATATGAGCATCCGAATTACAACCGGAATGATTGCCAGCGGGTACAATAGTAACCTGAACCAGAGCAGAACCGACCTGAGCAAGGCACAAAGGCAGGCCTATACCTACCGTGCGTTCGATCAGGTTTCCGACAACCCGTTTGCCGCCGGGCAGACCTTCCAGATTCGCCGGGCAACCGACATGAACGAGGATTACCAATCCAATCTGGATAACGTGCAGAGCGCCGTCACCACGGCGGAAAGCACCCTGCGGGACGTCTACAGCGTAATGACCAACGCAAACACTGCTCTCAAGTCGGTCAGCGCCGACAAGAACAGCTCCAACAACTCCGAAATCGCGACGGAGCTGCTCAACATGCGGAACACCATCCTTTCAGATATGAATCAGGAATATGCCGACGAGTATCTGTTTTCCGGTGCGGGCACTTCCCAGCCGCCTTTTTCGACGGACGCGGACGGCAACCTGCTGTACCGCGGCATCAACGTTGACACCGGCGAAAATACGAACGGAGCCTCCGCCGCAGTTCAATACTCCTACGGCGGCGCCGACAAAACCATGCAGATTAATTTCGGCACAGGTATGAAAAAGCAGCTGGAAGGGTATACCCTCAGCATTGAATCGGGCAGTGCCGGTTCCTCCTTCGGCACCGCTGTAGACACCGGAGCCAAAACGCTGAAAATAACGGTTCCCGCCGGCAAGACCAAAGGGGATCTTCAAACTTATCTGGATGGGACTTCGTTCTCGAACTCCCTGAAAAGCGCCTTCGGCATCACCTCCTCGGACATGAGCGGGAATACCGTCAGCAGTACTTTGACCGATCCTGTTTCCGGATCTACCTCATATTCCCTGAGTTCCAACATTTCGAGCGCTTTTTCAGCCGCGGGTTATTCCATTCATCTGGACAACACCGGGACGGATGCGGATCCGGCCGCCACAGTGGACACCAGTGCCAAAACGATTACCATTAAATATCAGGACAGCGTCACAACCAACCAGCAGCTTCAGGATTTTCTGAAAAGCGGCAGCTTTGAGGACACCCTGAACAACAGCGTTAAGTCCTTCTCCTTTGATAGCAGCGGCATCACAATCGACAACATTTCGGAGGTCAAGGGGGACACCGTTCAGGCCAGCACAGGCGGAGGCGCGATTTCCAGCTACGTCAACCTCAGCAGTCTCACCAACGAAAAGGTGTATGTGGATATCGGCCTCGGTCTGAACGCCAACGCGATCGACCAGACGGCCTACAATGCCGCACTGCCGGGAATCAATTTTCTCGGATGCGGTACGAATTCTGACGGCGTTTCCAACAACGCTTACAACCTGCTGACCAAAATGGCGAATATTCTAAAAAGCGGCGATACTGGTACGGCGCTCACGTCGGAAATGTCGCCCTATATGACTGCGTACTCCAATACCATGGACAATTTTACGGTTCAGCAGGCGGATGTCGGTTCCAAAATGACTTTTCTCACCTCAACGGACAATTACCTGACGGATGTCAACACCAACCTGCAGACCAAGGATGAAAACGTGGAATACGTTGATCCTTCCGATGCCATTATGAACTTTTACATGCAGCAGTACAGCTACGAGGCCGCTTTGCAGACGGGCAACAGCATCCTGCAGCCGACTCTGCTTGACTTCATGAAATGAGCGGCCACCTGACCGATGGCTTTGAGGGCCGTCCTCTGCCCGAAGTTACGGTGTTTTACCCTTTGGAGCCGCAGCAGCTCCGGGTGCAGAACGCGATTGACCGGTTTTTCTTTGAGATGCGTTTCGAAGGCTCGGGCCTTTCCCCGGCGGAATGCGGGGAGCCCGGGAAGATCCGGCAATTCCTGAAAGCCGCGGAAACCAGCGGCGGGCCGGAACTTCTCCGGCCGCCGCAGCTGAACACAGTCGGATAATTCCGGGCCGCCGCGGGCGGTTTCCCCCCTCGTTTTGTTTTGGAAGGAGATTTCCATGGAAAAAACGGCTCACAAAATTCCCGTTTCCGAAGACGATTCACGAATCATCCTCCGGTTTGAGGACGGACTCTACGGCTTCGAAGAGATTAAGGATTACATTCTCCTTCAGGAGGACAAGTCCCAGGTCATCTGGACCCTTCAGGCCGCGTACAGCCCCTGCACCGCTTTCATCGCCGTCAATCCGTTTCTCCTCATAAAGGATTACAATCCCCGCCTGACCGAAGAGGATTACCGCATGCTCGGAAATCCGCGGGAAGAAGACCTGTGCTTTCTCGCCATCGCGGTCATCCGCAGAAATCTGCGTGACTCCGCGGTAAACCTGAAAAGCCCCATCGTAATCAACGCCCAAACCAGAACCGGCCGCCAGATCATCATGGAAGACACCGATTACCCGGTGCGGTACCGTCCGTTTGGCAACCGCGTCAAAACAGAATAGGAGGCGCCCTGTGCTGATCGTGACACGGAAGGAATCCGAATCCATCCTCATCGGAGAGGACATTGAGGTGATCGTCACCGAAATCGGCGCCGAGCGGGTAAAAATAGGCATCCGGGCGCCGAAGGGCATCCCCATCATCCGCAGGGAACTGATGGAAACCAAAAAACTGAATCAGGAAGCAAGCGCGGCCTCCGGGCGTGAAAAAGTAGAGATGCTGCGGGAACTGCTGATTCAAGCCCCGGAAAAGGAAAAAAATAACTGAAAAATGCCGAAAAACCCTAAAGTTTCGTTCTGAAAATACGATATATTAGTTGAATCCAAAAAGAAGCAGTCACGGCGTTCGGAGCGGTTCCGCAGGGCCCGCGGGGCAAACTGCATGCCCGACCCTTCTTGGGGATAAATTCGCAAAGAGAATGGATTCTCTTTTCCGCGTACGGCGGCTGCGCCGCGCGGGCTAAAATTCAGGAGGAATAAATATGCGTATTAATCACAATCTTGCAGCTTTGAACGCTTCCAACTCTTTGAAGGCAAACGACTCCGCCATTAGCAAGAACCTGCAGAAGTTGTCTTCCGGCTACCGCATCAACAGTGCTGCCGACGACGCCGCCGGCCTGGCTGTTTCCGAAAAAATGCAGGCTCAGATCAACGGCTTGTCTCAGGCGGAAGACAATGCTGCGAACGGCATTTCCCTTGTACAGACCGCCGAGGGCGGCATCAATGAGACCGAGTCCATCCTGCAGAGGATGAACACCTTGGCTGTCGAATCCGCGAACGGCACTTATGACAACACGACGGACCGCAGCAATCTGCAGAAAGAAATCAACTCTCTGTCGAACGAAATCGATACGATTGCTCAGTCCACCAACTTCAACGGCATCCAACTGCTGAACGGCTCTCTGGGTTATACGGCTTCCCAGAGCGGTATCGCGAATGTGACTTCCGTCTCGATTTCCGGCGGAGCACTGACTGCCACTTCCGCCGACAACCTTACGCTTGGTTCTACTGCTGCGTCGGGCAACTTTACCCTCACTACCGCCAGCGGCGCTGTAGCCGGCCTTACGTTCGATCCGGTTACCACAACCGGTAAGGGCACTTATACCTTCAAGGCAACTGTTAATACAGCCACCGCTTCAAAAGCCACCTACGACAAGTACAACGGGCTGCAAGTTACGTTTGCGCTGGGCAGCGCGGCTGTCGACGGCTCCGGCACCATCAGTATTTCCAGCGCCAATAATCTGACTCTGCAGATCGGCGCCGACAACTCCACGAACCAGCAGGTTCAATTTTCGATCGCCAGCATGAGCACCACCGGCCTTTCCCTTACCGGTCTCGATGTCTCCACCCAGCCGAATGCGCAAAGTGCGATCGATACGATCAAGAACGCTATCAACACGGTTGACGGCGCACGCGCCAACCTCGGCGCCCTGCAGAACCGTTTGGAGCACACTTCCAACAACCTGTCCACGATGAACGAGAACCTCACCTCCGCGCAGAGCACGATCAAAGACGTGGATATGTCCTCCGAGATGGTCGACCTGACCAAGAACCAGATTCTGGAACAGGCCGCAACCTCCATGCTCGCGCAGGCCAATTCTCTGCCGCAGAGCGTTCTGTCCCTGCTGAAGGGCTGAGTTCCCGGCTAATCATTAAGTCCAAAAAAGGAGCTTCCGGAAAATTCCGGAAGCTCCCCTTTTTTTCCCCTGAGTTTGCGCCGGCCCGCGGCCGGAAAGCGTCACTGCGGCAGCCGGGCCGCCAGTTCGTTCAGATCCGGCTCCGTGTGCGTCAGAGACCGGAATTCGACGATATCCGGGTCACTCGGCATCAGCCGGGCAAGCTGCATGGTGAACTGCCCTGCTTCCTCCAGCCTTCCCTGCGCAATCAGCGCGCGGATATTTTTCTTGACCTGACCCGCCAGCGACCGAAACTCCTCCGCCTTTGCCCGCTCTTGCCGGTCGTTCCGTTCAAACCGCTCGAGCAGGATGGAAACCTGCCGCTCCATCACCGGGTAGCTGTGCAGAGCAAACCGCAGGTTGGCAAGATAGGAAACGCCGTCCCCCCGGTTTCGCGCGGAAAGCGCGCAGCCCATAAAATAACCGAACCGGTGCGCGCGGGGCAATACGGAGATCCGCTCCGGTGAAAGGAGCTCCGGGCGGTAAAGCCTCCGCACATACCGTGAAAAATCTCCGGCATATGTTTCAAACAGCTTTATATTATCGTCTTCGGGTTCTTCCGCGGATTGGCGGAGGATGATGCTTTCCCGGATGCAGACGGCCCAGAAAAGCGCTCCAAGATCCTCCGTGGAAACGGAAGCCAGATAATCCGCCGCGACGTTTTCAAAATCGTCGTGATGCTTCCACATTTCACTTACAAAAAACCTGACATCCTCCGGCTCAATGTTCCGGTAAAACGCCGTCAGGCTGATCTTTTCACGCATCCCGAAAAAGACGGCGTCGGAAAAAGCCGGGCTCCATTCCCCATTCCATCGGCCGAACCAGTCCAACTCCTGCCTTGCCTCTTCCCGATCCTCCCTCGCTTCGAAAGTTCTCAGGCGGCAAAGCCTGATATAGGCGTCTCCGTCGTCCGAAAGCGCGGCGAGGGCTGATGACGCCGCCTCCCGGTTTTTCTCCGGCTCATTTAAAAGGGAAGCTTCCAGCAAACCGACAAGCGTCTTCCAATACACTCTGCCCTGCACAGAAAGGGCGGAGGCGTAAAACATGGAAAGCTGTTTCCAGTCGCCTGTCCGGGAACAGTAATCACAAACCAGACCGGGAAGGAATTGAAACGACTCCTTCTCCGAAAACGGCATCTTCTTCAGTGTTTCTTGTACGGGAAGATAACGTTCCAACTTCAGCTGCGCCTGCATGATTCGCCGGAGAACCTGCTCCCGGTTCAGCGGCATGATATATTTAAAGTCCAGAGCAAGCTCCTGATCCGGGTCCAGCTCCCCCGCCGCCCGGATGTCCCAGACGCGGAGATACGCCTCCCCGCAGGAAACGGAGCGTTCATAGTCTTTCAGCTTCAGCGCAGCCGCCTGCGCTATGTAATCATAATCCAGCCAGTAAATATTTATTTCCGGAGCCTCCCGGGTAATCTCGTCCACACGCCGAAGCAATTCGTCAAATTTGCCTTCCTGATACAACGCCGTAAAAAGGCTATGGCAAAGCATCAGCCTTAGCTTTATGTCAGGATGCTGCTGCTCTACGCTCAGCCCCAGCTCCGCATACTTCTGAACCAGTGCCGGTTCTTCGGTCAAAAAATACTGCTGGGAAAGGTGATAATACATTTTGAGATCTTGGGGATCTTTTTCGAGTGCCTTGTTCAGGAGCTTGACATTTCGGTTGTGTTTTGCCAAACGCTCCGTTTCGTTCCGATAGACATATCCGTAATGATGCGCATAATCGTGAATAACCCTTGTGGGCAGCATGCGCACAAAATCCTCATGGATAATATGGTCAAATCGGAATCCGAGGTGCATTCTGGAAAGACGAAGAGCGTTGAAATCCATATAATCCTGCCCGGTGTGGTTGGCGTAATTTCGGATGATGTACGTTGCCGAGCCGTACCGGTCGCATTCCCCGCTCGTAAAAAAAGCGATCAGCTCATCCGTATTTTCAAACCACTCGTCACCGTCAAGGAATAAAAACCACTCCCCGTGCGCGGCTTCCACGCCGGTATTGCGGGCGGCAGCGAAATCGTCGCACCATTTGAAAAAAAGGATGCGGTCCGTGTATTCTCGGGCAATCTCCACCGTGCGGTCCGTGCTGCCGGTGTCGGTGATGATCAGCTCGCTTTCCACCGCGTCCCGCAGCGGCTGCAGCGAGCTCAGGCATCGGTCCAGAGTCTTTTCCTCGTCTTTGACAATCAGGGCGATCGTAAGCCGAATGGGGTGGCCGTGGTACGGGCCGGTTCCTGCAATACGGGCTGTTTTTCCACTCGAAACGCTCAGCGGCGGTTGTTTGCGCGCTTTCATCTATGTCATATCCTCCGATCTGTTCCAACCATGTTTTGCGACTTGTCTCTATTCTATAATATATCGGCATCTTTTGGCAAACTCTTATGATCTCTTTCACAAATGAGGTGCAAAATGTGTTAGAATAAAACGGAAAACAGGGACAACGGAGTGCCGGACAGATTCCGGCCCTGAAAAAACCGGGAAGGGGAAAACTCCATGATTACCATAAGCGTCTGCATGATCGTAAAAAACGAAGAGGCCGTTTTGGCCCGCTGTCTAGACTGCCTGAAAGGCCTCGCGGAGGAAATCATTATTGTCGATACCGGCTCCTCCGACCGAACTTTGGAGATCGCCCGGCAATACACGCCGAAGGTCTACGTTTTCCCCTGGCATGAAGATTTCTCCGAAGCCCGGAATTTTGCTTTCTCCAAGGCGACCGGGGACTATATTTACTCCGCTGACGCAGACGAGGTGATCGATGCGGAAAACCGGGCCGCATTTCTGGCTCTGAAGAAAAGCATCGCCCCGGAAGCCGAGGTGGTGCAATTCCGGTACGCGAACCAGCTCCGGTTCAACACTACCTGCAACTTCGATACGGAGTACCGGCCCAAGCTGTTTAAGCGGATCCGCACCTTTCATTGGGTGGAACCGATTCACGAAATGGTCGACCTGAAGGTTCATGTTCTGGAAAGCAGCGTCGTAATTATTCACGCGCCTGAAAGTCAGCACTCTCCCCGCGATTTCTCCATTTTCCGTAGGGCTGCAGGACAGGGCGGCCTGAATTCCCGTCTTCACCGGATGTACGGGAAGGAGCTGTTCATCGCCGGGGCGGACTCCGATTTTCTGGATGCCTACTCCTATTTTGAAAGCACGCTGCACGACGAAGCCAGAAGTCTGGACGACATCCGCGTCTCGCAGTGCGTCGTCGCAAGGTGCGCCTGCCTGAAAAAAGAAAGTACGGTTCTCTTTAAGGCCGCCCTGAAAAACGTAATCGGCGGTAAGCCGAGTGCCGAGGTCTGCTGCGAGCTGGGCGCCTTCTTTCAGGAGAACGGGGATGATGAGGAAGCCGCCACCTGGTATTATACCGCCGCTTTCGGTGCGGAAAGCGAATGTGACATCCGGTGCTCCGGGAACCTCCCCCTCCTGCGGCTCTCCGAGTGCTGCCGGGCGCTCGGGATGTCCGACGACGCGGAAAAATACCGGGCAGAGGCGGAAAACTGGGTCCCGCCAAAAGGCGATTGATTTTCCCTAACAGTCCGCCCCGGCTGAAATATAGGTTACAGACTAAAATAAAAACAGGAATTGTTATTGACATTTGGAAAATCCTGTGTTATATTGATGATGCAGTAAGCTTTAGCTAACCAATGATCCTTCTCCGTCACCGGTTTTTTAGGGTTTCAGGAATGGAACTCTCCGGTTTCGGGAATGATGATCGAAGAAAAAGGAGGGATTTCATTGAAGGATTTCAGAATTTGCAAAGCGGAGGGAATGGAAATCATCGATTCCCGGGGAAACCCAACCGTAGAGGCAACTGTAACGCTTGAAAACGGAGTAACCGGTCAGGGTGCGGTGC
>JAEWRF010000154.1 GCA_023460155.1 Bacillota bacterium
CCGGAATATGGTGCATGTCAGTCATACGGTGCAGCCCAGGCGGGAAATGCGGAATGTTTGTGAAAAGAAGTATGAATCATACCAGCGGGTGATCGAGGCGCTGTCACCGGTCTGGCCCTATCTGAAGTGAGAAAATTCCGACGGATTTCCCACGCCGCCGAAATCAGGGAGAACAGGATGAATTTTGAAAAAAAGGTGCTTTATCACCTGAACAAATGCTATGCAATGACCAACCTGCAGTATAACGGCGCACATCACTTCGTCGTTGCCTCCGAAAAGGAGGACCGTTGTTTGCTGTTTGACGACAGCGGCCGTTTGGAAGATACAATCTGGGAAAAGCCGGGCGGCACCATGAGCATGGTGCAGGTCCCCGGCACGAACGGGCAGTTCCTGGCCGTACAGCGTTTTTATTCGCCGAATGAATCGGAACACGCGAAGGTTGTCGTGGTGACGCCGGTCGATGGAAAATGGCATGTCCGCACTCTGACGGAGCTGCCGTTTGTACACCGGATCGACATTCTTCAAAGCGGCGGCGCGTGCTACTTTATCGCCTGCGCTCTGAAATCGGGGCACCGGTTCGATGAGGATTGGTCCATGCCGGGCAAGGTGTATGCTGCCCGTCTGCCGGAAAAGCTGGATGCGTTCGACGAAAGCTCGCCGCTCCCGCTCAAAGTGTTGAAAGACAATATGCTGAAAAATCACGGATATTACCGAATCGAGAGGAACGGGCAGCAAAGCTGCGTGATTTCCTTTGAGGGCGGAGTCTGCCGGTTCTTTCCGCCGGATGCACCGGACGGCGAGTGGAAAATCGAACCGCTGATTTCCGACCCGGCCAGCGATGCGGTCCTTGTCGATATGGACGGTGACGGCGAGGATGAACTGGCCGTCCTATCCCCTTATCACGGCGACACATTTCGCTTTTATAAAAAATCCGGCGAGAAATTTGAAAAAGTATTTGAATGCAGCCACAAGCTGGAGTTTATCCACGCGCTTTACGGCGGTTCGTTTGGGGGTCGTCCGACGGTAGTGGTCGGATATCGGAACGGCAAGCAGGAGCTTTTGGCGTTTACCTACAACAGCGCAACAAAAAGCTATGAGGAAGAATGCCTTGACTGTGGCTGCGGCCCGGCGAATGTGCTGCATTACGTCAGGAAAGGGACAGACGTGCTGATCGCCACGAACCGCGAAATTGACGAAGTGGCAAGCTACGTTATCCAGGGAAGGAAAAAACAATGAAGAAAATCGTCTCATTTTTCGGGGAAAAAACCCCGATCTTCGAACTTTTGAACCGCGACGCCGAAGCATATGCGGCAACACGGGGACTGCAATATAAATGGTCGCTGCAAAATCCGTTTAATCGTGAAAATGTGATTGCCGAGCTGAAAAATGCCGACGCCGGTATTATTGATATTGAACCGTACGGAGAAGAAATCTTCGGGCAGATCAGTTCTTCCTGCCGCATTCTGACAAGATTCGGTGTTGGGTTCGACAAAGTGGACCTGAAAGCGGCCTCCCGGCACGGTATCGCAATTGCGAGAACCACTGGAGCCAACACGAACGGCGTTGCCGAAATGGCGGTTATGCTGATGCTTTCCGTGCTTCGCCAGCTGAAAAAGAACATGGGTTATGTTTCGGCAGGCGACTGGAAAAAGGATGTTGTGCACGAACTTGGCGAAAGCACGGTCGGAATCATGGGTTACGGTGCCATCGGTCAGCGGGTTTCCGAGCTTTTGAAGGGCTTCGGCTGCCGCATAATCGCCTACGATCCGTTCCCGAACCGGAAAGCGGCGGAGGAGAAAGGCGTGACGCTCGTTTCACTGAAGGAGCTTGTTCAGAGCTCCGACGTGATTACGATCCATATCCCTTACATGAAGGAAACGCATCATCTGGTCGACGCGAAGCTGCTTGACCTGATGAAGCCGAGCGCGGTGCTGGTAAACACGGCGCGCGGAAATCTCGTGGATGAGGAAGCCCTGTACCGTGTTCTTTCCGAGGGAAAAATTGCAGGCGCAGGCTTCGATGTGTTTGCCCAGGAGCCGCTCCCGCTGACCTCCCCGCTTCTGAAACTCGACAATATGATCCTGACCCCGCATGTTTCCAGCCAGACACAGGAATCGCTGTGGCGGATTTACAAGATGGCAATCGATATAACCGCAGACTTTTTTGAGGGCAAGGAGTCAAAGTGCATTTTGAATCCGGATTATAAAGACGGCACGGTTTAAGGAAGAAGGACAAAAGAATGCTGGAACAACTGAAGCATGAGGTTTTTGAAGCGAATCGGATGCTGCCAAAATACGGTCTTGTCACCTTCACGTGGGGCAATGTTTCCGGAATCGACCGCGAAAAAGGTCTAATTGTGATTAAACCGTCCGGTGTGGATTATGACGTTTTAACGGAAAAAGACATGGTTGTGGTCGATCTGAACGGCAAAGTCGTGGAAGGGGAACTGAACCCCTCCTCCGATACGCCGACCCATGTGGAAATTTACAAGGCGTTTCCGACCATTGGGGGCGTTGTACATACCCATTCGCGCTGGGCCACGATCTTTGCGCAGGGCGGCATGGGCGTGCCGGAGTTAGGCACAACGCAGGCCGATTATTTTTACGGCGAGGTACCGTGCACCCGCAAAATGACACCCGCCGAGATCGGCTCGGAATATGAAAAGAATACAGGCACCGTCATCGTGGAACGGTTCCGCGGGCTTAATCCGGAGCAGATTCCGGCCGTTCTGGTTCACAGCCACGGGCCGTTCACGTGGGGAACCGACGCCCGGAACGCCGTGCACAACGCGGTCGTGCTGGAGGAAGCCGCCATGATGGCCTGGCACACTCTGGCGCTGCCTGGCGCCGACGTCAGCCCCATTCAGCAGGAGCTGCTGGACAAGCACTACCTCCGCAAACACGGCGCGAACGCCTATTACGGGCAAAAAAAATGAATCAGAAAACCTACAGCCTGGGGCTGTATGAAAAATCGATGCCAAATACCCTGAGCCTGGAACAGAAGCTGATCGCCGCGAAGGAGTCGGGCTTCGATTTCGTGGAGATCAGCATCGACGAAACGGAAGAAAAGCTCAAAAGACTCGGCATGTCCGTGCAGGAGCGGATCGACCTGGCTGCTCTGATGGAACGCAGGGGAATCCGGTTTGAGACGATGTGTCTGAGCGGGCACCGGAAATACCCGCTCGGAAGCCCCGATGAGGAAACGCGGGCCCGCAGCCTTCAAATCATGCAGGATGCCGTTCTGCTGGCGCGCGACCTCGGAATCCGCATTATTCAGCTCGCGGGCTACGACGTCTACTATGAGCCGTCGACGGAGCACACCAGGTCGCTTTTTGCCGACGGACTGAAGCGAAGCGTCGAGTTTGCTGCAAAGCAGGGAGTCCTGCTTGCTTTTGAAACCATGGAGACTCCCTTTCTAAACACCGTAGAGAAGGCGATGCGTTGGGTCGGAGAAATTAACTCTCCGTATCTGATGGTTTACCCCGATTCGGGCAATCTGACCAACGCCGCGGTGGCCGCTGAAACGTCTGTGCTGGATGACATAGAAACCGGTCGGGGGCATATCGCCGCATTTCATTTAAAGGAAACCGTTCCGGGAAAATTCCGGGAGATTCCTTACGGCACGGGCCATGTCGATTTTCGGTCAATCATTCAGAAAGCATACGGCATGGGAGTTCGGCGCTATATGGCTGAATTCTGGTATGTCGGGCAGCAGGAATGGGAAAAAGATATCGTGAATGCAAATAACTTTCTGAGGGACAAGTTCGGAAAATTGCCTCTGTGCGGTATGGAATCTTCCAGCTGCTAAATGTTCAGCCGGCTGCATCTATTTCGGATGAAACAGATGCAGCCTTGCTGTATAAACCAGCTCAAATGAAGCAGTTTCACAAAAAGCAACAGAAGTACAGCTATCATGAGAATAGAAACTACAAACATCCGGAAGTAGGTTATTCCATGATCGGCTTTACGTGCGGATTCCCCCAATAGTAAATCTTTTTCTTTCAGCATTGCCATTCCTTTGATCAACATGCCAAAGCAAAATAGTAAAAAGCCAACGTACATTGAACAGATTGTTACAGACGATTCTTCCCCGAATAATTTGATGAATAGGGTCCCTAACAGCATCAATACGATACCGATCCCTTTTAAAATATCATCCATTGCTTGCATATTATTTCCTTTAATATCTTCCATTCATATTTTCGGGTTTTTTATATGGTGCGAGTGGTCTTATAGGATTTACGGCACAAACACAGTAAAATCAAGGGTTCATGGGCAGTCGAAAAGCAGTATTTACACGAAAATCTCAAAAAGCTACAACCATAATAAAGGCGTTCCATTGAGGGAACGCCTTTATTTTATCTCTAATGTTCTAACCTGCCCCCCAAAGTCGTCCAGATAGGAAGTTAGTAATCATCTGAGATTTTCAGGGCGTGTCCCTTTGTTTATCTTGCTGATTGATTTATGCCTTAAAAAGGTCAGTGAGTAATCCCATACTGAAATCAACAAATTCATTTAGATTGATCGAAAAATGTTGAGTGAACGTTTTCCCTGTTATCGAAAGTTGATAAAAGAATCCGGTCATCATAAACTGTGCTGCAAATATGGCCATCGTTGTATCTAAATCATTTCGCACACTGCCATCCTGTTTTCCTTCATTAATTACATGAGTAATTTCCTCCACAATCATGTCGTTTATATTGTCGAACTCTTTATGATTTTCCGTGTTTTCTTCTTTTGATTTAATATGCCCCACAAGACTCATCAGGCGAAACGTATCAGGATGCTGCTGATAAAACTGATAGTAAGCCATCCCCATCTTCCGTAGCTTTTCAAAACCGCAGTCTGCTTCCTTTTTCTCCTGCCGTATGCATAAAAGCAATTGCTTAAAGCCTTTGACCACAACGGCCATGTATAAATCCTCTTTATTTTTAAAATGTTGATAAATCGTTTTCCTTGTATATTGTGATTCTGCCGCAATTTCATCGACAGATGCCTTTTCATACCCCGATCGGGCAAATATTTTTTCGGCTGCGTCCATGATTTCATTTTCTCTCATCAGTCGTTCCTTGTCTCGTCTCGGCATTCTATCCATAACTTTTTTCTCCTTTTCTATTGACAATATAGGTTACACTATGTATATTAGTATACACAGTGTAACCTATATACACATTATGTATATAATATTATAGTATAGCTTTACTATTGTCAAGCTCACTGATAAAAGAATACCGAGTGGAAAAGGAGATATTAAAATGCCAGCTATTCCTATCGGAGATAATGTTTTCGCTATTCCAATTACCAACAGAAATTTTCTTTACGTTATTAAAGGCACCACAACGACAATAATTGATTCCGGGCTGCATTTTCCTGGAAGCTATCAAGCCCTTCAGAATGAACTGAAAGAAATAAATGTTGACAAAGAAAGTATCAGCCAGCTTTTCCTAACACACCATGATCTTGACCATGTTGGGAACGCCGCCATGCTGCAAAAAGAAACCGGATGCAGTATTTACATATCGCAGCATGACCTGCCCTATGTGACAGGCAGGCAAAAGCGTCCGGGGATCAAGCGCGTATTTGAAATAATCAATGCGGTTGAAAGGCCCAAAAGCATCTTGGCATATGACAATGCGGGCAGAATGGGAGAATTTCAGATTATCCCAACGCCTGGACATACTCCGGGGCATGTGTGTATTCTCTATCGTAATATCCTGTTTGCCGGAGACCTTGTATTGGTCAAAAACCGCCGCTTAGCATATCATTCGGATTTATTAACCTGGGATAAAGAAAAGCTTGTGAAATCCACAAAAAAGATCTCATCGCTTGCTTTCGAATGGATATGCCCTGGAGATGCAGCTCCGGTCAAGGTATGTGACATTCTTAATGCCTACTCATTTGTATCTGGTAAACATTAATTTTAATATTGAATAGGAGAAGCAAATGATTCAGTATATCGCGTTACCCATTGTCGGTTTTTTGATAGGTCTGGTCATTATTTCATTTGGCGGCGGAGGCGGAGCATTCTATGTAGGCATATTGACAGTTTTCTTCAATATCTCTCCTGCGGTTGCTGCATCCTCATCGCTCGCAACAATGATACCGACAACCGCCGCAGGCGCTTTCAGTCATTGGAGGGCCGAAAACATCAATTTAAAATTTGGAATCTATATGATTTGCGGCGGTGTAGTCGGTTCTGTGGTGGGCTGTCTATGTTCTGGATTACTGCCAATAAAAATCTATTCAAAAATATCTGGGATATTTTTATTTCTTATCAGCCTTCAGATACTTTACCCCTATATCAAAAAATGCAAAAAGCACTATAGCGATGGGAACGAGGCGAATTCACCAAGATTGTCGCAAATAACAAAAGCCCTTGCTTTTGGATTTATCGGCGGAGCAATGTCAGGCATTGTTGGCCTCAGCGGCGGTTCACCTGTAATTGCGGGATTGTCCGTTTTGGGCTGCAGTGCAATGGAAATGGTAGGCACTTCCGTATTTGTGTTGTTTGCCATTACTGTAACCGGTTTTCTTATGCATTTGGGTCTCGGAAACATAAATTGGCCGCTTGTTTGTCTTCTGTTGATAGGCACTGTGAGCGGCGCTGTTGTCGGCCCGCTGACGCTTAAAAAAATCAATAAAGACCTGTTCAGCAAGTTTATGGGTCCGGCCGTTTTTATCAGTACAGTCAGTATGGGAATTATGCTATTGCTTAAATAGAGCCCATAATAAAAATCATAAAATACATTTAATAATACACTGACTAAGTCCGCAGGCAGCAATTCAAAGCCGCGAAAATACTTGACTGAACGGCTTTAGAATTGTTTTAATCAGCGTTTCCTTAAGTGGTCGTATGGATAGAAAGGACATTACTATGAGTAAAAAAATGAAAGTCATTGGAATTATCAGCAGTCCAAACCAAAATGGCAACACTGCAACATTGGTGCGTCAGGTTCTTAACAGCGCCGGAAAAAACGGGGCAGAAACAACAGAGATATTTTTGAAGGATTATAAACTGGAATTCTGTTCCGGATGCCTGCAGTGCACAGCGAAAGGAAAATGTCCACTACCCGACAGACTTGAAGATATTCGAAAACTGGTTTATGAAGCGGATGGCATTGTGCTGGGTTCCCCAACCTACGCCATGGATTACAACGCAATCATGAAAAACTTTTTTGAACGGCTGGGCCCCTATACATTATATACTTCTTCCTTGGGCGGCAAATATTTTGTCGGCATATCCACGTCCAACGGAGACGATTCGAAAAAGACAGCAAAGAAACTTGTGGAAATGGCAAAAATGGGGATATTCAAAAGGGCTTTTATCACAGGAACACTCGGAGTTCGTACCATTATAAACGGCAATCTCGTACGTATTTCGGAAAATCAGGATGCTTTGCGCAGAGCGGCGGAATTAGGGAAAAAACTGACTGACGACATCCGCAAAAAAAATACATATCCATTTCAAAACCTTATGATGAGGCTGATAGTTCGTTTGTCATTAAAGCCATTATTCCATTCCTATATTTTGAAAAATAAAGAGGGTAAAGAAAAGGCAACTTATGAAAATTTATCTGTTAGAGGGCTTATCTGAAATTCTGTGAAGCCTCGTAGTTTCCATATTGTTTCAATACTGTTTACAGAAAATATAGAAACAATGTGTTTTATAGTAATAAAGAATATAATTGGTAAAGAGTCAGAAATAATTATTACATGTGTTGCTGGCAAGAAAGTTATAAAGTTTAGATTAGATTTAATCGTTAAAAATTCAATGAAATCAAAAACAACAGAGATCGCGAATCCGCATAAATACAGGAAAATCGAAAGACCGACGATTCAAAATCGTCGGTCTTTTGTTGGTGCGTGTGACAGGACTTGAAGGTATTTATCCTTTCCTCGCGTTGCGCGTGTCCCTTCGGTTCCCAACTTGCGCCTGCCTTAACCATGACTACAAAGGCCTAAGCACATCATAAAAAACATGCCTCATAGTTTGAACTATGAGGGACTATAATTGACAAATTGAAATAAATAAGATATTATTCATAATGGTAATGCCCGAGAAGAAAATTTGGATAAAGTTTAGGGAAAATAAAAATTGATTCATCATCTTCTTTTCTACAAAGTGATATGCTTTCTGCTGTAGGATTTTGAGCATAATCTCACCCGCAAGGTTTTCACACGAAGACGAAATGATTCAGATCCCTTAAATATTTTAGGGGGATTGTTTATGAAAAAAAAATACATTAAAACTAGTGAAATTAAAAAGTGGAAGCGCCTTGAGGCTATCGGTTATTTATTTCCGGTTGCCATATTTGCCTTGTTGTATATTCGCCTCTGCCTAAGTCGTCGACCAGCAGATCCCGAAACCTCAAACGAAATAGTCAATGTTTTACTTCTTATTTTTGCAACCATGATGCTCTCTATTCCTATTATATTGCTTTGGCATGCACTCTTCCGGCAATTAAAGCACAATGCCATTAAACGAGGTACCTTTAAGGCGGAGCTGGACATCGATTATTACCGCGACAAGCTTGAAGGAGTTTCTCCGATCGAGATTAGTATGCTCACAGATTTTCAAATAGAGCCGGAAAAGGACGTTTCCGCTCTGCTTCTTAAATATCAGATGAAAGGCATTCTGAAAATTGACGAAAAAGACGTGCAGGTTCTTCGTCCGGATGATGCAAGCCTTTTACCTAGTGATAAACTCCTGCTCCAAGTCATTGTAGAGCATGGAGGATTATCCCATACTCTTTTGAATCATCTGTCGGAATGGAAAAGTACTGCGTCCAATGAAGTGCTGCAAGGGAAGTATTTCCGTAATAACGATGGAAATATGATAATCAAAAACCAAAATAAGGGGTGTCTTTTTGGGTGTTTAAGCGCGGCCTTAATCCCTATTATAATAGGGGCGGGTTTTTCTCTGATTATAAACTGCACCCCAATTAAATATTCCATCAATCTGATTGAAAATATGCCGAAAGAAACCGCAAACAGCGAGATAGTTCATTTGATCTCTACGGATTCTAATCTGGCAATGGGCGTAATGTTAATGCTATTATTTGTGCTTCTTCTAGTTGTCGCAGTCTTTTGGCCTATTGCTGCTTTCATAAGTTCTACTACCAAGATAACAGGCGTTGCAAGGATAAGACGTACTGAAGAGGGAGAACAAATGACTGAGTACATTTACGCTATGAAAAATTTTCTGCACGATTTCTCCAACCTCTCTGAGGCAAGAAAAGAACAGTTAGTGCTTTGGGATGACTTCTTGATCTATGCTGTTGCACTAGAGGAAAATGTACAGATTCTTCGGGACATATTTACCAGAAGATCTCTGAAAATTGACGACCTTATTCTAAATAGACAAAATTAAAGTCACGGCTCATTATAAGGATGTATTTGGATACAGATCGTATTGAACCTACATGCTTTTATTTCCCTACAATCCGTTTTGCGTAATAAAAATCATACTCAATTTTTTGGTTCTTTTTAAAATCCTGCAAAAATAACTTTTCCACATCACATAATAGGCATTCCCTATCCACAAATTCAAACATTGACAAATTTGAAAACACCATCTCTAATTCAATTATATTCTGAAATGCATCTTATCATAAAGATTGGAGCTAACTGCAAAACAAGGCGCAGCCACAGAGTTCTCACTCCACGGCTACGCCTTTTCGACTTATTTTGCTGCCTCAAATTAAAATAGACGGTACAAGATGAGCCACGAAAGCGATTCCTTTCGTGGCTCTGAGTGCTGGTGACAGGACTTTGCGCCGGCAGGTTCTCGACGGCCACCGTACGAAAACGGCAGTCCGCCCCTTAGGGGGCGGACTGCCGTTTTTGGTGCGCAAAATCGTGCTGTCACAACTTGCGCGAAAATCTTTTGTTCCAAACCGTTGCGCGTCAGAATTGAAATCTGCCGATGGTATCGCTATCCGGCACCTGATTGCTGGATTTCACTCCAAAAAGCGATTGTCAATTACCTCACCTGGAGTGGGACTTGGAAGTTTTTTCTCTGGATGTGACAACAGTAAACAGCGCATACACGCAACATCTTGAAAATTCCGGCAAAAACCCCGCTCAGATTTATTTTTTCCTTGATATATTTACGCGAAAAAGGTATTATTATGTTAATTTTTAATATGGGAGGAAATCCTTTTTCGAAAAACTGGATTTCAGGATAGCGCCGCCGGATTTGACATAGGAACATTTCGGCAACCGGGTGCAAAAAGTATTGCCGAAAAGCTCCCGGGAGGAAGGGATTTATATGAAGAAAAGACTGTTTTCTGGTTTGCTGGTACTGGCGGTAATCGCGTCCTGTGTCGGCATGGCTTTTGCAGGCTCTGCCGCTCAAACCGGAAAAAATTCCGTCAACCGCTACAACGTGGTTTTCGTTACGGATGCCAGCGGTTCAATGACTTCAACGGATCCGGATGAATACAGATTTGAAGCGACCAATCTGTTTCTCGGTCTGATGGCCGATGGCGGAAATATGGTTGGCAGTGTGGTTTTCAACTCGAATGTTTTTCCCAACAATCTGATCGAGGCAACCGGAAAATCCGATAAGTTGGCGGTCGGCAGCCAGATCAGCGGCCAGCCGACAAAGGGATGGACTGACATCGGCGGAGCTCTTCTGTCGGCTGTGAATATGATTCAAAGCAGTGGCAAAAAAGAGCTTCCGTCCATCATCATTCTGCTGAGCGACGGAAATACTGAACTCGGCACTCCGAGCGCGACGGAAGCCTCCGTTAAAAACAAGGAAACTGCGCTGGAAAAAGCCCGCGAGGCAGGGTGCAAAATTTACACAATCTGTTTGAATGAGAGTCATCAGGCAAATATATCTGAACTCAAACAGATTGCAAATGCCACAGGTGGGGCCTTCCGCGAAGTCACAAAAGCTTCGGATCTGCAGGAAGTCTTCAATCTGTATTACCAGCTGATTTATTCCACCCAGAGCACCCAGTTGATGAACGAGGATATTCCGGCATCCGGTATATTAACCAGGGAATTTGACGTTGCGAAACTCGGCGTGGAAGAAGTAAATATCGTTATTTTCGGGGACTCCACCAAATGCTCTCTGACGCCGCCGGGGTCGAATACATATTCGGACAGCGAACTCAATAAGATTTCCTATGCTGGAAAAACGTTCACCCTTCTTAAAATCATAAAGCCCCAGGCAGGGAACTGGAAGCTGCAGGTCTACGGGAAGCCAGGCTCTGCAATCAAGGTATATAAAATCTACAATTCCAATTTTCAGATCAAGGCTCTTCAGGCATCCCACAGCCAGGCCTGCAGAGTCGGCACGCCCGTGAATATTATCGGCCAGATTTACGAGGGCGACAACAGAGTTACAAACGCGGCCCAATACGGTAGCTGCAAGGCGACGCTGCAAATCAGGAATTTTAACGGGGACCTTCTGGCAACCGCCGTGCCTCAAAGCACCACGCAGGACGGATTCCTGTTTGCCTACACGCCGACAAAATACGGAACTTTTTACGCAACCGTAACCGCTGAGGACAGCGAACAGCACGCATCCTCGGACCCGCTCGCGCTTAATGTCGGAAACACGCCCCCCGTTGCCAGAATCTCCGTGCTGAAGAAGCACATTTACCGGTGGCCGTTCCTGCTTCGAACCGATTCCACCATCGACCTGAGCGGCGCGGCCAAGGATAATGAGGACGCTGCCCTCCGTTACAAGATCATTTCTTCCACCTGGATGAATCAGGATTACACCCTGAACGGATCCAAACTGACCATCAATCATTTCAGCGTTTCCGACGGCTCCTTCACTGTGCAGGCCTACGATTCACAGGGTGCGTACTGTACTTTTGAAGTGGTGGTCACATCCACCAACGTTGGCGTTTTGGCTATGATCATCCTGCTTGCCGGGGCGGTACTGCTGCTCGCGGCCATGCTGATTTTGCTGAAGATTTCACTGGGCAGGCCTTTTATGGGCAAGGTGACCGCGGAAAATCTTGAAACAGGCCAATCGTCGGCTTATACCAAGAGCCGTGGGAGGCTACACCTGTCCGCTTTCCAAATCGGGCAAACGGGGCTGCGCGGTAACTGTTATTTTCAGGCCACAGGAAAGAATTATATCTATTTTATTTCAAAAAAGTCCTATCTTTCGGACGGCGCCGTCGGCAAGGTCAAAAAGGTCAAAATCATCAGCGGCAGCGACGTCAGAATCTATTCGGACGAGGACCGGTCCCGGGGAATTCTTATCAGATTTGAAAGCATGCTGGACGGCAGCAATTGCTTTTAATGGATTTAGCTGAGTTTCTGAAAAATAAAGAGGAGAGTGAGAACACATGTATAACAAGTTATTGATTTCTGCGGGCGGCGGCATCATCTCCCACAAGCAGCAGGCCGAACAGAACGAATGTGCAACCATCGCAATCGGCCTCGGCGGCACAGGTGTGGACTGCCTGCGCGCGTTGAAGCAGGAAGTGTACAACCGCCTGAAACCCGATCAGGAAGATTCTCCGGTTCCAAGCTATCAGCACATTAAATTTCTCGCCGTAGACGCAGACCGCTCCTCTCTTGCCAGTAACAACAGTATCGACGCGCTGGATGCTAACACGGAATTTATGGACCTGAGCTGTGCGGATATCTCGGCCCTGCTGGCTGGAGCGGCAGTGCTGAAGCACAATCCATCCCTCCAGTGGCTGAAAGCCTCCGCCACACAGCGCGACGGCAACGGCATTTCCATACAGAATGCAAAGGCGGGAGCTGGCGGAGTCCCCCAGATCGGCCGACTTTTGCTGCTCCAAAATTGTACGCGATTCGTAGCAAAGCTGACTGCCATGATAACGGAGGCAAAGCGCGAGCTGCGTGCGGGAGCCGAAATCAATATCCATATTTTTTCCGGAATGGGCGGCGGCACCGGCTCTGGCACATTTCTGGACGTGTGCTACCTGGTGCAGCATGTTCTGGGGAATTTGGGGCTACAGGGAGTGGCACAGACCTGTGGCTACTTCTTTATGCCGGATGTTAACCTGGACAGAGTTGCGGATCCGAAAATTCAGGAATGCATCAAAAGCAACGGTTTCGCACGCATGAAAGAGCTCGATTATTGCATGAATTTTGATATAAACGGTGGAGAGTGGAACCAGATCTACGACGGATTTTCCATTAAAACGCAGAATCCCCCCGTTGATCTTGCCTACCTGATTACCGCAACCAACGAAAACGGGGCCATACGCGCCAATGCGTACGACTACGCCATGCATGTTGTAGTCGACTACGTGATGGATTTTATGACGAAGCCTGATGTTCCGGCCGATTCCGACGATAAAAATTCGTTTACGACAAGGTCCTATATTTCCAACATTCAAAGCCTGATTACCATGGTGAACAAAAAGCATGGGGCCGGCTATAATTACTGCGCACTCGGCGCGTCCAGCGCATATCTGCCCTATAAAGAAATCACCACCTACCTCACTTCCAAAATTTTTGAGGGCTTTGGCCGGCTGAATCATCAGTTGCCTGGAGATAACGATATCGATCTTCTGGTACACAATATCGGTCTTCCCTATGAAGAAATCCTCCGGGCGCTCAACGACCGGGTTCCGCCCATCCTGCTTTACGCGGTAGACACCAAAACCATCTATGAACAGACGGAAGGAATCACTTCCGATGTGATTCCTCAGGTATTGGTGGCGATGCGCGATACCACATCCAAAGTGAGCGGCCAGCTGACCGAAAACGTGAAGGCAATGCTGGATGAGTTTGATTCGAACGCCACTGAGAGAGGCAAAAGTGTTGCGTCGTTGATTACCCGCGTCAGAAATGAGCTTCTTAAGATTGCGGCGCAGCCGGAGAAAGGCCCTTATTATGCCGGTGCGGTTCTTTATAACGTCAGAAGCCATGATCTGCAGAACATCATTGCCGGATATATCGATCAGAATGACAGCAACATTTCCAAAGTGCGGGCGGATCTGTCTCTTCGGGCAAAAGAGATGGAAAATGCGCTGATGCTTTTACAGAATTCCAATGCTTTCAACCGCAAGGGGCGCGGCAAGGATTATGTCGCCGCCGTAAACGCCTATTACCGTCAGAATGCAAAAATCGACCTTTACAGTCATATGAGCGATGTGCTCGTTGCGTTTAAGAAACAGATCAATGATCTTTATACCCGGTTTTTCGGGATTTTTGAGAATGTGCTGCGGAATTTGGAAGCGACTTTTTCCGCAGACCTCTCCGCATTAGCCAAACCGGTTGCAGAGGATAACGGCTATGCCGTAAAACTGATGAAAATTCAGGATTTACAGAAGTCTCTGGATGACTCCGTTAAGAGCATGAGCATAGACGATTTGATTTCCGGATTCACGGATTACATGCTGAAGACTCCGGATGTCTGGATTGCCCAGGACGAGAACAAAATCGCATACGCGGTCTCCGCATATTTTCTGGGGCAGTTGGAGGAGTTTACGGACAGAACCATCGTGGACTATCTGCAGATTAAGTATAATACGACCGAACCGCAGGTACTGGCCCAAAAGGTGTATGACGGGATCTTTATGCCGCTGGCTGACAAGGCCGCTCCGCTGTTCTGGGTGGACGGCAGCAAATATAAGATTTCCGAAACCGGGGAACTTGGTTTCTGCACGTTACCTCAAATATCACCCGAGATCCTGGCGGCGGCGCAGCAATACCACAAGTCTCACCTCACGACTGTAATCAGACCCTCTTTCAACATTGAGAGAATCAGCTTTTTAATTTCCAAATGCGGAATTCCGATGTACGGATACAAGGGAGTCGACAATTACAGGTCCGCGCACAGAGTGATCGGCGCACATTTGTACGAGGCGGCCGACGGGGATGAAAGAGACTGGAGAGCCCTGTATAGCATCACGCCTTACAGCTGCGTCAACGACAGCGATTGTTCCGAAAGCTTGAAGGTAAAGGCTGCCAAGGTGGAAAAGGCAGAGCAGTACGGTGTTTTGAAGCGTCATCCGATTGGAACGGACGATACGTTTGATTACAGGATCTGCATCCTTGACGGCAAAAAGATGGATGATGCCCGTGAAAGAATCACTGCTGCCGTAACCGCCGGAGATGTGGAAAAGGCAGAAGCGCTTCAGCAGGAGTTCAAGTCCGGCGGACTTCCCGTCGCTTCCGAGCGCACCATCAAAAACGTCGGCGCGCAGGGATGCGAAGACACGGTGGTGAAGGATCTACTTATTGCGTCCCAATATTGGTGCGATATTCTGGAAGAAGAGGTTGGGAAGCTGGAAAAACACCGTGCTGCAATCGCGGAGCTTGACGAATTTGTCCGGAGCAGGATCGAAAAGGCCGGCGACGTACAGACTTTTGCCGGCGCCCTCTGTACCGGCGTCATCACGTTCTTAAACGAGTTTACCTATCTGTATGTAAAAGAGAGCTTTGGCCTTGCCGAAAAGGTCGAACTGACAACGATTGAAAGCACTCCGTTCGGCGAATATCTGCCGTTTTACAGTGCGTTCGTCGGCTTTTCGAAGCTGGATGAGTCGGTGAAGTCCGAAATAGCAGCCGCGGTCAAGAATAAAAAGATCAACTGCCGCGATGAGCTGCCCGCAGCCGTGGAAAAGGCAACTGCCCTGATTGTTCCCGACAAAATGAACCAGATGGCGGCCCGTGCGCAGAAGACATTCTCCTCCGATTACAGGGATGTTGTCGGTTTTCTCAAGGATGTCGCTTTTGAAATCCAGAATTTCTGAATCGTAATAAAGGTGATATAAGAACAATGGAATCCATGGAACAGTTAATCGGCCTCGCTACCCGAAAACTGGAGAACACAACCAAAAGTTCCGATATGGTCGGCAACCGGCCACATTTCCCAATATATTGCGTCATGGACAGCAGCAATTGGGGAAGCGCATACCAAATCATTTACAGGCAGATGGAACGCATCTGGCCTCAGGCAGCTGCACAGGTGCTGTTTGCTTCGTACAGCGGAGGGCCGGACGGCTCGTTTACAGATCCCTCCACCGGAAAAACTTTGGGGCAAGATGATATCAGACTCGCGTTGGACCGGCTTAAAATGACCCGGAATGTTGTCTCTGAAATGAGACAGCTCCGCCTGTACCACATTCTGGATACCTCTGTTTGTGAATCTCTAGAAGATTTTCAGGAGCATTACCGCATGATTCTCAGGCTGCGGGAAACGGTGGCCGATAGCTATCTGTCGATGCTCATAGTATTGCTCGACGACTCTTCCATACACAGGGAAACTGCGAACGCGATCAAGGCTTTTTTGGCAGACAGCAACGGTGATTACGACGGCACTTTCATAATTGCTACGCGTACCCGCGACAACAGCCTGTATGAAATTGAAGCGCTTTTCCGCATTGTGGCGGATATTCTCATTCTTTCCAACAACGACGCCGTTTCCGAGGTCGGTGATCCGGATGCTTCCGCCAGAACGTCCGGCTTTTACAACGGCCATGTCAATACAGTTTCCTATCTGCTGCTGGAACGTCCAAACCGACAAATTGCGCTTCAACTGATTAAACGCTTTCTGGATTCCGCCGAAACGGCCGTCGAAGAGGAAGATATCGACAGAGATACGCAGAAATTGCGGAGCGCGCTTGGCATCGTTGACAATAAGCTTCCGGTCTGCGAAGACTTTTTAAAAAATTCCGGCGTATGCTTCGGCAGCGACGCTCTGGAATATCTTCCGAGAAGAAATTGCAGCGGTTCACCAACGCTGGCCATGCTGACCTATGAAGAGCTTCATTCAGCGAGCTTTTCAGGCATATTGAGCCAGTTTATTGATTTCAACTACAGGACGGATGCCTTGCCTGCGGTGGAGATCAACCGCTGCGCGGATCGTTTCCGGGAAACTGTCTGTCATAATTTGAGCGCGAAGGATGCGCTCGCCCTGACGAATGAAACCGTTGACCGGATCTTTTCGCAGTTAAATTGCGGAGAAGTGGACCGAAAAGCAGATGCCGCAGGCTGCCTCAGGGACACGCTGAACCGTTTTCTGCGGGAGAATATCCTTTACCCGCGATGCAAGGCGGTCCTGAAGGACATCTACGAAGATGCTGCGGCAACTCTTCAGGAACTTGAGCGTGTGCGGTCGGACATAAAAAGATATATACCCATCGAAGGTTTTGAAAACCTTGGCAAAATGTATGAGACGATCGCTGATATGTACCTGCGCTCCGAGTCCGGAGAAAACGATAGAAAAGCGCTGCTGCGCCCGGGGAACAAATACGATGACATTTTGAACCAGCTGCTGGAAATGGTGGGAGGCGCCGTGAAATATGATCGGCAGAAATTCTCCCTGTCTTTTATCAACGAATGGGCTGAACGGCTGAAGCTGGCGGGGGATGCCGTGTACCGGAAGATTCGCACCTCGCTCGACGAAAATTCAAACGACCGAATTCATCTGTTTGGGAATTTTCCCATTGAAGAAAAGCTCCAGATCTATCTGTTTCATACATATGATACGGAGGAAAACCGAAAAACCAATTTGTGCGACTATCTTAGCCGGACTTATGAGGGGATTGCAGGCGTGCAGTTTTTCAACACCGGCTTTGATGACGCACTGGAAGCTATAAAGGTCATTGACTGCGGTGGCGATAAGCTAAAACTGTAAAGAAGGGGAGATTATGAGGTTTGTGGATGCTGACGATTCCCACAGCGTGAGCGGTGTCAGAAGAACAGGATTCAAAGAAGACTATCGCTTAAACTGGGATTCCATCGGCCTTCATGCATTTCTCATTCTGGAGGGAAGCACCGAAAGCGAGGTGTCTTTAGGTGCAGAGAGTGAGACTGCGGAAACTCTGAAACAGCGGATTGCAGAAACCGGCGACGCACTGATTCGCAACGGCTATCTGTCTCTGCCGGAGCCCGGAATCATTTTGCATAGCATCCGGTTTTCGGAGCTGAAGCAAAAAGGCGGGTTCGAAGTGCGGGGACGGCCGGGTGTCTATGCAGTCTACGGATGGTCAACCGATGGCGGCGATGATACCGTGTATGTGCCAAATGCAGGGAATATCATCCGCCTCAGAGTGGACATTACTGTGGAAGAATGCCCTGTAATGGAGTCGAAGGGTCTGTTTCACAAGCATGAGGAATATTCCGGTTACCATAAAGTGACCGTCCCGAAAGGGGTTCCCGGCATTCGAAGCAATTCTCTTTATTACACTGTCGATGTCAATGGCTATCTCTATCCTTTTCCGGACGAAGTCGTTGCAAAAGGCGGTTCGTTTTATGTGAGATGTCCTGAAGGAAATCTCCTCAGATTTTATGCAACCGATAAGGAAGGAATTAGAATCAGGTAACAACAGGGGGGTACATCGAGGAAATGTCAACGAATCAATCCCATCCAAATGAAATTGCGCCGGAAGACCAATATCAGATTATCTGTCCCTATTGCTTCAATGAGGTTTCAGATGGTGATAACATTGGAAATCAGCCGTTTTCTCACACTGCCGTACATTTCAGAGCGGAGACCTACTTCAAGGACGAGCGTGCCGTCGAGCAAAAACTGGGTGTATCAAAACTTGACATAGAGATGATGCCGGATTCCTATGAGCGCGAACAAAAAGAGAAGAATTATGAGCAGGCGGAGTGCTTCGTTCTGAAACAGGATGAAAAATATCAGGCCTTTTGGGACAGCTACGACAAGCAGACCACGGAGCAGGAAGACCGCCTGAACCAGGGTCCCCGCCCGTGGGAACTGCCGATCATCCAGACAGGCAGAGGAATCGCGGAGCTGATTGCAGATGACGACGGGTTTGTCACCGCCGCTGTGGATGTATACGGAAGAATTACCCGCCGGCGCGTCTGTCCCTTTTGCCACAATCCCCTGCCGCTGGGCTATGGAAAAAACAGCGTCAAATACATATCCATTATTGGAATTACCGGCGCTGGCAAGACGGTTTACATCAGCCAATTGCTCAAGGGCATGATGGAGTATGCAGCAAAAGCGGGGCTGAGCGCTTTCTTCACCTCCAGTCACGAGGCAAATTTCATTGAGGACAACCCTGTTGCGGAAGGCGTTCCGTTGCCCGGAAGCACGTCGCCGAACCGTCTGTCGCAGCCTATGTTTTACGATATTGTGCAAAGCGACGGCCAGCGCAAAAGAGAAGATACAATTGTTTTGTACGACATTGCGGGGGAAAACTGCCGCAAGGCGGAAAAAATGGTCAACTTTGCGAAATTCGTTCAGCACTCGAACGGGATCATATTATTGATCGACCCGAAACAACTGAAATTGCTGGTATCCGATGATAAGGCCTCGGATACCGATGCACCGTCGCTTGCGCTGAATACCCTGCACGCCGTTCTGGAAACTCACGCAGGCAGAAAAAGCAAGGTTCCCATGGCAATTTGCATTTCCAAGGGGGACCAGTGTTTCAATATTCTGCCGCCAATTGCCCAGGATCCGGTGCAATACGCCGATCGGGATGAGAACGGGATGCCAACGAAAGAATTCGACGGGAAGTCCTATAATCAACTGGAACGGGATCTGACGCAGCTCATGCAAAAGCATGCCCTGCCCGTCTGCAATATCCTTGAAAATAACTACTGGAACTTCAACTTCTTTTCGGTCAGTGCAATCGGCTGCGAGTGCGGCATGACCGAAAAGGGCATCGCACCGCTGTTCGCACCAACGCCGCGAAGGATTGAGGAGCCAATCCTGTGGCTATTTAAACAGTTCGGGTTTATCCGATCGAATGTCAACGTCTACAGGCCATTTAAGATCAAGCGGCCGAGCCGGCTTGTGAGCAAAAGAAAGCTTTTCAAAACCATTACGGTCGAAGTCGACGACGGATATGCCACCTATGAAGAGGACCCAATTGATACCGCCCGGCAATAAGGAAGCGATAATGAATGAAATTTTATCAGGCATGTTATGGAAAGCCCCATAATGTCAACTGGGAGCTTTTCCATACGTCTGCGGACATTCCGTTTGCCGCAAGTGCGTTTTATGAAAAAGCAGAAAGCAACAACGTGCCTCAGAATATGCCTAAGGACGATTTGTGCGACTCTGAGGGCAGAGCCAAGGATTTTCTCCTTACGGAAATATTGACGCGGGATTCCATGGTCTGCGTCAATCAGGTGAAATACGGCGCCGCAGATCTGGATGCACAGGGACGCCGGAAAATGTTTGCCCACGGCTTTATCTTTATGTCAGAGAATATCTGGAGTGATCCGAACTTCATCCTTTCCGTATCTGACAAAAATTTTAAATTTGATTCGGATGCAACCGAGGCTATTCCCGCCAACCTTCTGCGTGACAGGCCCTATACCGTCGCCGAAGCGCTACAAGCGATTGGCCGGCCGGAAAGCGATATTATCCGGCTTGTCGCATGCGTCTATATTTCGCTGACGAGCAATACGGATTTTCCCATTTATATCGTCTCTTCTAAAAAAGAGGAGGTTCTAAAACCGGTTTTCTACTGCATCTGCCGGTCCCTTCCTTATCCCCTTCGATACGTACTCTCAGTTTCAAATTCTAATAATTTTGAACGCGCGCAGTTCAAAAGCCTGATGTTTGTCGACAGTATTCCGGCCAACGGATCCTATTTCAATCTGGATACGGGAGAAAGCAACATGAATCCCGAAAGCCTGGACCGATCGGAGGATCGTTTCCCGTTTTATCACAGATTAAAGCAGACCGGCATTGACCGATTTTCCAACTACTGCGATCTGCTGCAATTTGAATTGATCAAGATGCAGCTTTCTTCCAGCAGAGATTACAACATTCTGAAACTGGCGGATATCGTGATGCAGGGTGTAAAAGAACAGTACGGCAGAACGGATGAAAGCCTGACCCGCCTGCTGTTCGCCGTGGCAAGCTATGCGCCGCTCCAGAATAGCTATGTGGATGCCTATCTGGCAGATTTGCTGAGCAACTACGATCTGCGCGGCCTGATTCCGAACGACGTTCTGATGAATAAGCTGCGGGTACGGGCGGAAAAAACGGATTCCGCCGCTTTTGTGGCTCTTTATGAGCGACTTCAGATCCGATGTCTTCTCAGCAGCGGAACCCTCAACGCTGTTGAATTTTTACTCCGGCAGCGCGAATCCGGGCAGGAACACTTTCTTCACTGGTTTCAATACCTTGCCGATATGAAAAACGGTCCGGAGGTTGCGGCCGAGTACTGCATTGCGAGAATCCGCGCATGCACCTCACTCGAAACACTGCTGAAAGTCTACGAAGATTGCGGGCAGCTGACCTCATTTGATCAAATTGTCGGACCGCTCGATGAAAAGAGTCAAGACATTACCCTCCGTGCGCTAACCGCGGAACCGGTTGCTGCGGACTCCTGCTGCCTTGCGCTCGACGAATACAAAAACTTTTTTGAAACAGTCATGTCCGGCGAATCCAAAAAAGATTTTTCAGACAGGGTAGACTCTCTGACCAACGAATATTGGAACAGATTTTCGATTGCTTCGTTTGCGTTTACGGAGGCCAAGATCAACAGCTATCAGTGCATGGAAAAATTTGACCATCCGACTTTCATCAGAGTGCAGTCTTTGATGAAACTGTACCATTTGGTGAAACAGCCGTACGCCTTAGCACCCGAGGTGGTATTGGAGACCATCGAAGTTCTGCTCGAAAAAATTGAGCGGGATTGGAACGTTTCCACGCAGGAGGGGTCTGCCTTGGCGCGCCAGATTCAGGGCTTTCTGCTGTCGGGGCTTTACGAATATCAGAGACAGGACCTGCTGTTCTGGTACCACGTCGCGACTTTCGGAAGAGCTGTCAACCCCGGCATTAATCCTTTTGCATGGATGATCGTACACAAATTGCCGGTGATAACCTCCGATTATGATTTTGACCGTGCCGTCTGTGACCCGAAAGTAGCCGATCGACTGGGAAGCCTGATCCTAATGATTGGCGAATCAAATGGAAACGGCAGCGGTCCGGACGGCATAGACCCAAAATCGGAAGATTACAAACTGCTCAAACGCCGCGTTTCCCGCTTGTGTGAAAGAGAAAAGGAACTTCGCCGGGAGCAAAAGGAACGGCGGAAGGAACTTGACAGGCAGAACCGAGGACAGGAAAAATTGGGGGAAAGCAATCCGCCGGGCAGCGAAGAGCAAAAGGGACACGGGCTCTTTTTCTTCGGCAATCATAGAAACGGCAGACACTGACTGCTGCGGTTCGGGAACGGGTATGAATCGCAGCTGGAAGGATGTGTTGAGAAATGCGATCAGGAAACTGTAAATCGGATGCGTTGGTTTTTAGCTGCCTTTACGGCTATAATTATTACCAAAAAACCGGATCGGTTTCAGAGGGAGATGCCGATATTCGGGCGGTTCATGTGCTGAGCGGCACAAAAGTTGCCATACGCCCCGAGGTTTCTCTGTCCAAGGAAGCAGGCACGGAAAAATGGCGCAGTTTTATCGAGTTTCCGGCTGATCTTCACAGGTTCCTTTGGCCGGTGGACGTCGTCTCTTTGGACAACGAAGAGAAGCAGCTCGGCCTTGCCTTTCCGGTGAGGGGTCTCCCAAAATTGAAGCCGTTTCGAACGATTCTGTACAGCGACCAGCTTCTGGATTGGCGGAAAGACAGAATTCAGACACTGATTTCTCATCTTTTGGAAGCGTTTTGCAGTCTGCACGCCTCAGGATATGCCTACCACTGCTTTGATCTGGACCGGATGTACTATAATCCGGAGGACCTTACGGTACTTCTGGACTTTTCCCTGTCCATGACAAAGACCTTCGGTCAGTTGCGCAGAACGGAGCCGGTCCCGAGCGAAAGTGTTGCCATCGAAATGATGCCGCCCTGGCATAGTGCGTCGAAAGTCTGTGAGATGAGCCTCGCGGATGACTATTATTCCATAACTGTAATGCTTTTTCGGCTGATGACCGGGCGTATGCCCTATCAGGGCAGGTTGATGGACGGCTTCGGCGATATGATGAATCCCCTGCGCGATACGGATGAGGGAAATCATGCCGCCATGTTCCGGCATTACCTGAGCAATCCGATTTTCATTTTCGATCCGGGCAGCAACGTCAATTCAATCGGCCTGCTGTCAAGCGAGCAGAAATTCACCGATCGCTGGGAATCTCTTCCGGACCGGGTGCAGAATATGTTCCGGCAGGCACTTTGCCAGAAAAACGTAGAAGAAGTGCCTGAGCGCCGAAGATGCTATTCCCCCGCAAAATGGCTGAAAGCTCTGGAGCAGGAATGCTTTTGCGGGAATACATCGGGAAAGAGGGAACATTGAATGGCTGTATTGCATACTGAGGACCCTCAGGGGGAAGAAATCACCCATCTGGGCAATGCATTGCGGAGTATCCTTGCAGAAAGCGGCGTGGAAACCTTCTCCGACGGCCCAAAGACCGCCGAGCTTCTGATTCGTCACGGCGTCACCCATATGCTGGCGCTGCAAACGGCTTTGCTGCTGGAAACGGACAATATGCGAAGCTACCTGACAAGGATCTCCACAAATATCACGATGATAGACATCAATACGACTGTGACCTGTGCGGAACGAGATACCGGGCTAAAAAGAGCTGCAATTAAAGACATTCTTACAGCGGTTTTATTCGGTTTGAACTTGCCGAACACCCTCGCCCGGATTCCGGTTCTCGGTAAAGCCGGTGTGGAGAGTCGGGATACGGCGCTTTTGCCGCCTCACAGATATCTCCGCAAATTGCAGAATATCAAAGATGCCGTGGAGAACCAGAACACGGAAGCATTCGTCCAACTGGCTCCGCAACTGGATCTTCTCGGAAAGGCTGGAATTCCCGAGGCTCTGTATTGGAAAGGAATATGCTACCTGAAAGGCTTTGCTGTGGAAAAAGATGAGGCACAGGCCTATCGGCTGATTGCGGCCGCCGCGGAGGGCGGATACGCGGGTGCAAATGCCGCGCTGGGAGATTACTATTTCGGCGCTGCACACCCGGATTTTACGAAAGCATACCAACATTATACCGGAATCGGCGCTGTTGCTCTTTCTCATGAGCGGCGGGATAATCTGAAGACCATACTTGAGGAAAAACCTCTTAACCAAAAGCTTTTGTTTCTGAATACGGCGTTGCTCGCGCTGTGCCTGGTTTTCAACTGGATGCTGGGCTCGGGCAGTTTCTCGGCGGATGCGGAAAGTCATTGGTTCTGGGCAGCATTTTCGGGACTATTGGGTTTGGGAATCTATGGAGGATCGATCTATCAATACGCCAGACGAAAATTCAACAGCCTGAAATGGGCTGCTCCGGCGATAATGCTCGCCATCATGATAGGCACGCTTTTTGCGCGTTAAAACGGAGGAATGAAAGATGAATGCCGGAAAGTATAAAAATCTTTGTGCGGCAACTGTTTTTTCACTACTGGAACTGATCTTTCTGTTCCACCATTTTTCACCAGCCGGATGTGTCTGCGCGGCAGCGGTGCTGTTATATGATTGTGTAGTGTCTCTCCGGGCGTCTGAGAAGTCGCCGGTCAGCGCCCGGGCCGGCAGCTACCTGAGCTCGCTGCTTCTCGGCCTTTTGGGTATTTACTGTTTTTCCTGCGGAATTCCGCAGGAAGGTCCGGCCATTATCTTGAACCCTGGGGGATGGATGGGCGTGATTCTCTTGGCACTTCTCCCTATCCTGCTGTATTTTGCAACGAACCATCCAGCAAAAGCCGGAAACGGTCTGGGCTTTACCGTAAAATACCTGATTCTGGGCGGTATAACCATCGGCCTTGCCAACCTGTTCATCCGGTGGACCGACTGGTCCCTTGTTCTATCTGTCGCCGCCTTTCTCCTGATTTTCATTGTAATCGACCGGGTTGGCATTCAGAGCTCACAGCAAAGTTCGGGTGCATATCTTGGGGCGATCGCTGTGTTGTACCTCTTTGACGGTATCGCCTATATTGCGCCCGCCATTTCCATTTCCATCCTTGACAGCATCCGGAATTTTGAGTGTCTTCCCCCGTTTTCATGGTACGATACGGTTGTCGTTTCAGCCGTTCTGGTGGCCGGCATGGCGGCGACACGATATTTCGATTGCAAGGCCAAAAGCGGTACCGATAAGGCAAAAACATCTTCCGACGCGAGGCTTTATTTAGTGATGCTCGCGGACGTGCTGTGTACCGTAATTGCGGCCTTGGTTTACACAAAATACACGCCGCTGTTTTTTCTCGGAATGTTTCTGCTGAATATTTTCGTATTTCTCGGGCCGGGCGGAGATAACATATTTCGGCTTTTCGGAGCGGAGATTCATACAAAAGACGCATTCTTTACAGCGGCGGCGGCGGCAATTCTTATTCTCCAGACGGCTTTGTATTTCGGCTGGATGACGCCGTGCCTTTTCTTTATTCTGTGTGTAGTCGGAGCCTGTTTTCTGCGAGAAACAAAAAAAGGGGTGACCGGTTGGCTGTACTGGCAATACCTGATTACCGCGTCCGCGGTGCTGGTTGCTATTCTGGTTTCCCTATGGTTCAACACTTCGGCTTCTTATGTCGCTATCGCATTTATCTTCGGGATTGCCACGGTTGTACTGGTATCGCTTCACCTGCAAAATCCGCTGCACAAACTGCCCGCCTTAAAATGGAAACGTATTGCCATCATTGGGGCAACCGTATGGATGCTTTCAGCGGGATGCCGTTTCGGCGCCGCATGCCATTTCAAAATTGTGTCGGAGGATGATGCCTCCCGGGTAAACAGCATTGCGGTATCCCTGAACGCAAGAGGAACGGAAAACGCCATCGCTCAGTGCGGCTACCACTGGGAAGATGATGTTAAAAGTGACGAGGTAAACCTCGCCGACAGCTCCGATTTCATTCTGCCAGCCCGGAATGGGGAACTGTGCGTAACCGTTACAGACCGGTACGGTGTGAAATCCAACGTATACAGATGGTTTCATGATTACAAAACAGCTACGCCGTATCAGTGCGGCGAACTGAAAGATAATTCATTGCAAAGTTAACGGATACATGTAATAACCGTAACCCTCGGAGTACATCTGGAATATCAGACGAACCGTCTCAGCTTCTTTCTCATTTATCACATATTTCTGGTTGACAATATTGTATCCTAGGCAGCCTATCCCCCCCCATCAAACTGCGATAAGCATATGCATTCGCGCCGTTACCTAGGAACTCAAGGATCTTATAGTAATTATTGCTATCAGATTTGACACTTTGTCCTACGGTTATGTAAAGCGATGGCATAATAACACTCCTCCTGATAATAATTTTCAGAAACAGAATGATTGTTCAGCACTCATTATATTCGCATGTATAACTAATTACAACATATAACTCATAATCTATACAAAACAAGGCGCAGCCACAGAGTTCTCACTCCACGGCTGCGCCTTTTCAGCTTATTTTACTGCCTCAGATTAAAATAGACGGTACAAGATGAGCCACGAAAGCATTTCCTTTCGTGGCTCTGATGGTGCGGGTGACAGGACTTGAACCTGCACATCTTACGACACAAGAACCTAAATCTTGCGTGTCTGCCAATTCCACCACACCCGCATGTGCGCGGGATTCCCGCGCTTGTTTATTATACCCCGGCGCGCCGCCGGACGCAATCTAAATTTTCAGGACGCCGTCCTCCAGCATCGACTGCGCCGCCAGCATGGCGCCGAGTTTTCCGCTGTGGTAGTTCAGTCCGCCCTGCATCCACGCGGCAAACGGCTCCCGCAGGGGGGCGTCCGCCGAAAGCTCGATGGAGGCGCCAAGCGTGAACGCGCCCGCGGCCATAATCACCTTGCAGTCGTAGCCGGGCATGTCCCACGGTTCGGGCACAACGAACGAATCCACCGGCGCACCCTTCTGCACGCCGCGGCAGAAGGCGACGAGCGCCTTTTCCCCGCCGAGCTGCACGGTCTGAATGATATCTGCGCGCGGCTCATCGAATTTCGGCGACACCCCGTACCCGAAGGAGTGGAACATCGCCGCCGTAAACACCGCCGTCCGGAGCGCTTCGCCCGTCACGTGCGGCGCGTGGAACGCTCCCATAAACAATTCGCGGTTGTTCCCAAGCGTCGCGCCGATCTCCCGGCCGGTTCCCGGCGTGGTCAGGCGGTAAGCGCAGCTTTCCACCAGATCGTGCCGCCCGGCGATGTAGCCGCCCGTCGGAGCGACCCCGCCGCCGGGATTCTTGATCAGCGAACCCGCCATCAGGTCGGCTCCGTGCGAAACCGGCTCGTCGCGCTGCACGAATTCCCCGTAGCAGTTGTCCACCATGACGATGCAGTCCGGTGCCTGCTTTTTCGCAATCGCGGCGATCTTTTCAATCTCCTCCACAAACAGAGAGGGCCGCAGGCTGTACCCTCGCGAGCGCTGAATGTAGACCATCCGCGTCTTCGGGCTAACCCGCCGCTTGATCTCCTCATAGTCCGGTTTTCCCTCCGGCGTCAGCTCCGCCTGCTCGTAGCGGATGCCGAATTCCTTCAGGGATCCGTTCCCGTCGCCGGTCAGGCCGATCACCGCGCGGAGCGTGTCATACGGAATGCCGGTGACGCTCAGCATCACGTCGCCCGGACGCAATACGCCGAACAGTGCGACCGTCAGCGCATGCGTGCCGCTCACGAAGTTGTGGCGCACCAGCGCGTCCTCGGCGCCCAGCGCGTCGGCATAGACGCGGTCGAGCACGTCACGCCCGCGGTCGCCGTAGCCGTAACCGGTCGAAGCGGCAAAATGACTCTCGCTTACGCCGTTCTTAATGAATGCCGCCAGCATTTTCTGCTGGTTCCAGTCCGTCGTGCGGTCGATTTCCCTCAGCTGCGGCGCGGCCAGCTCTTCTGCCTGCTCCGCCGCCTTCCGAATTTTTTCGTCTATTTTAAAATACGGATACAATAAATTGACTCCTCTGCAAACCGAAAGCCGCACCCCGTACGCCTCCCGGCCGTTCTATTTGGCCTTTCGCTAACTCAGCGTATCTCTTCGGGCCCGATCGGGCCAATAAGCGGCTTGCCGTCTCGATCAAGCAGAGGCGTCAGCCCTCCCGCATAGCCGGACTGCATAGCCAGATACTGCACGCCGGTTTCGGTATCCCGAATGATTTTCATCACATCAAGCGTCCCCTGAGAATAAACAACTTCAAAGCGTTTTTCCTTCATGTCTGTCCTCCCACTATATGCGCAGTTCCGCCCAGCGGCCGTAAGGCCGGAAGCCCATTCCGCGGTAGAATTCCTCGTTTTCGCCGTCCGCGCGGAAAATGTAGAGATGCTCGCGGTGAAGGCGCGCGGCGAGCGCCTTGAGCGCCGTTTTTCCGAGACCGGCACGCCGGTATTCCGGTTTGGTTGCCACGACGCTGATCACGGCGGAACGTTCCGTCAGCGAAGAGCACAGCGCGCAGGAAACCAGCGTGCCGTCCCGCTTCACGCCGGAGGCCGCGCCCGCTCCGTGGCGCAGGCGGTAGGACATGTCCATGTAAAACGGCTCGAATTCCGGCACCGGAAAATTCGGCCCGCAGCAGGTACACAGCAGCGCGTAAATCTCCCTCAGACCTGGGTCGTTTTCAATCGGAACCTCAACTCCCGAAATCTCCGCGCCGAGCGTCATGATTTCGCCCCGCCGGGCAATCGGGAAGCCGAGGCGGTCCGCCGCCGCTTCCGCGCAGGTCAGGGTTTTTACGTCGATAACTTTCAGGAATTCCTTGAGCTCCTCCCAATCGGAGCCGAAATCCTCCAGCACCGCCGCGTCGTCGATTTTTGAAATCGCCGCGATTCCGTTCTGAACCCAGAACCGGGCAAAATTCTCTCCGACCCCGTAGGCGGAGGCCAGCGAGCGGATCCGGCATCCGAACGGAGTTTCTCCCAAAAAGCCGAGCTGCTCCGGCGATTCAACCACCCGAATCATGCCTGCTCCGCCCCGGAGATGCGGTCGGCCAGCTCTGCGACCAGCTTCCGCGCACCGAGGAAGTCCTCCTGCGCGATCACTCCCGCCGCCGAATGAAGATACCGGCAGGGCAGCGAGACGGCGACCGTGCGCACCCCTCCGCGGGAAACATGGATGGCGCCGGCGTCGTTTCCGCCCGCGACCGCCTGCTTCACCTGACATTTTACGCCGATATTCTTCGCCGTCTCGAATGCGAGATCAACCAGCTTCCGGTCGTAGATCGTCCTGCGGTCCATAAAGGAGATCACCGGACCTTCGCCCAGGCGGCAGACCTGCCGCTCCTTGTCCACCCCGGGCACATCGGCGGCCGTGGTGCTCTCCAGCACGATCGCCGCGTCCGGCTCCAGACTCCAGGAGGCGGTCTTCGCCCCGGAAAAGCCGATCTCCTCCTGAACAGTGAATGCGAACCACGCGTCGTGTTTCAGTCCGGTTTTCATCAGCTGAATCAGCAGGGCGCAGCCCGCGCGGTCATCCAGCGCTTTCGCCTTCACCGTGCCGCGGGATACGTCGAACACCGAATCGAAGGTGACGGCGTCGCCCGGCTTCACGGATTCCAGCGCTTCCTTTTCCGAGAGCGCGCCGATGTCGATGGAAAGGTCCTTTACGGGGACGCTCTTTTCGCGTTCGTCCTTCTCCAGCAGATGGATCGGCTTCGCGCCGATCACGCCGGGGATGTTCTTCCCTACGAGGACGGATTTCCCCGGCAGAACACGCCGGTCGATTCCGCCGACGGGCGAAAACTTCAGCAAGCCGTCCTCCGTGATCTGCGTCACAATCATTCCGACCTCGTCCATATGAGCGGCCAGCATCAGTTTGCAGTTCGCCGGTTTTTCCCCGGCCTTGAACGCGAGGATGTTCCCCAGAGGGGAAATTTCAATGCGGTCGGCCAGCGGCGTGATTTCTTTCAGAATCAGGCTGCGCACCTCGTCCTCCTGCCCTGAAATGCCGCGCGCCGTGCAGAGCCGTTTCAAAAGTCTCCAGTCCGCCATTATTCCGCCTCCCGGATGTACTGCGCAAGAAGCTGCGCGGTGTTTTCAATATCCCGCAGATCGACGATTTCCGCGTTGGTGTGCATGTTCCGGAGCGGGATGGAGATCAGCCCCGTCTCGACTCCGGAGCGCGTCACGGCGACGGTGTCCGCGTTCGTCCCGGTGGAATTGCCCATCACGTCGTATTTGTACGGCATGTTCCGCTTTTCCGCAAGGGAGACCAGAGTTTTGCTCATGTTCCGGTTCAGAATCGGCGCGAAGCCGATCATCGGCCCGCCGCCGAGCGGATGGCTCTTTTCCGGCTGCACGCCGGGCTGCACGGCGAAGCTGACGTCCACCACGATGGCCTGCGTCGGGTCGGCTGTGAACGCGGCGGTTTTCGCGCCCTGCCCGCCGACTTCCTCGCGTGTGCTGCACTGGAAGCTCACCGAGCATTTCAGGTCTTCGCCCGAAAGAAGCTGTGCGCAGCGAGCCAAAGCGGCCACGCTGGCACGGTTATCCAGCCCCGGGGATGTGAAGCGCGTGCCGAGCAGCGCGCGCGGCTCCGTCGCGAACAGCACCCGGTCGCCGGGGTGCACCAGCTTTTCCGCGTCTTTCCGGGAAAGGCCGACGTCGACGGACATGCGATCGACTGCTTCCACCTTTTCCTCGTCTCCGCTCTGCGCGAGATGAGGCGGCGTGCAGCAAACCACTCCGCAGACCGGCTCCGTTCCGTACACGGTCACGGGAGTTCCCGGCAGGACGCGGCAGTCGGCCCCGCCGCAGGAATCCACGTGCAGGAAACCGGATTTCCCGATTCCGGTTACAATCAGGCCGATCTGGTCGATGTGAGCGTCCAGCAGGATGCGCTTTTCGGCGTCCGGGCTGCCCATGCAGGCGGTCATACTGCCCAGCGTGTCCCCCGATACCGCGGCATACGGCTCAAATTCCGCTGCGGCCGCCTTTACGGCGTCCTCCTCGTTTCCCGACACGCCCGGCGCGGCGCACAGGCGGACGAGCATTTCCCTTAATTCTTCCAGCATTTTAACACATCCGTCCGTTTTATGATTTTTCCTTCAGTCCGTTGACCAGATCCTTGAAGCGCTCGCCGCGCGTTTCATAGTTCGGGAACATATCGAAGCTGGCGCACGCGGGCGAAAGCACGACGACGTCGCCGCTCTCGGCGTGTTCGCGGCAAAGGTTCACCGCTTCCTCCAGCGAAAAGGCATGCAGGATTTCCGGGTTCCCTTCCGAATAATGCTCGGCTTCTTTTACAGCGGTTTCGATCTTCTCCGCAGTCGCTCCGATCAGCACCAGCGTTTTCACGCGGTCTGCGATGACCGGCCCGATCGGGTCGAACGGGATTTTTTTGTCATATCCGCCGGCAATGAGAATGATCTTCCGGTCAAACAGCGAAAGCGCGCCGCTCGCGGTGCGGCTCGGCGTCGTGCCGATGGAGTCGTTGTAGTACCGCACACCCTCCAGCTCGCGCACGAATTCGTTCCGATGCTCGACGCCCTCGAATTCCATAGCGACCTTTCGGATGATCTCCGGCGGAACCTCGCCCCAGACGGCCGCGGCGGCCGCGAGATAATTTTCAATGTTGTGCTTGCCGGGGATGCGGATCTCGGAGGCGTTCATGAAGCGTTCCGTCTTGCCGCCGAAGGTGACGTACATTTCCCCGTTTTCATCCATCCACGCGCCGTTTTCCACCGGATGGCGGCGGCTGAACAGCAGGCACTGCCCGCGTGTTTCTTCCGCGAAGGAAGCGGTCACGTCATTGTCGGCATTGAGGACCGCGCGGCCGAAGGCATCCTGGTGCAGGATCACGTTCTTTTTCGCGTCGATATATTCCTGCATGTCCTTGTGGACATCAAGGTGGTTCGGGGTTACGTTCGTGACCAGCGCGACGTCCGGGCTGCGCCTCATAGAAATGAGCTGGAAGCTCGAAAGCTCCGCGACGGCCACGTCCTCAGGGGAAATCTCCCCGATGCGCGGCAGCATCGCCTCGCCGATATTCCCGCCGAGGTGCACGGTTTTGCCCGCGGTCTTCAGCATTTTCGAAATGACGGTGGTTGTTGTTGTTTTGCCGTCGCTGCCTGTAATGCCGTAGGTTTTGCACGGGCAGAGGCTGAAAAAGACCTCCATTTCGCTCGTGACCGCCGCGCCGCGCGCGCGGGCCGCGTTCAGCTCTGGCAGATAGTAGCGCATGGCGGGCGTGCGGAAAATGATGTCCTCATTGAGGTCTGCGAGATAATTGTCGCCGGTGATCAGCCGAACCCCCGCGTCGCGAAGCTTCGCGGCGGCTTCGCCGAGCTGCTCCGGGGTACGCCGGTCACGCGCCGAAACGACGGCGCCCTTCTCCGCGAAGGAAAGCGCCAGCGGCAGATTGCTGCCCCCGATGCCGCAGAAAGCCACGGTCTTTCCTTTTATGAATCGGTAAAATTCCGAAATGTTCAATTCAATTCCTCCCAGTTCCGGACAAAGGTTAATAATTCAATTATACTTTTGTGCCCAAAAAAGTGCAAGGCAAAATATAGGAGGTTCTGTCGACCCAGCGTGACGCTGGATCCAAAGGCCCGGCATTTTACCCGGAGAAAATTTTTAGTCTGGTTTGCCGGGACGGTTTGGGGCAGAGCAGGGCATTAAGCTCAAGGACTTTAAGAGTTAACTACTAATTTTCTTTTTGCTTTAGTTTGCACTCAGTCCGTGCGGGCCCATCTTTCAAAACATAAAAATCAGCGGGAGCAGTTAAAGACCGTCCCGGACGCAAAGCGCCTTTTTTGCCTTCGGCACCCACGACTGGAAAAAGAGAAAAAATAAGCATACCCTTCGCAATGGGTACGCTTACCTTTTCGCTTTGTTCTATTAACGGCGGGCTCTTGACTGCGGACTCGGTCCGCTCAGCCTGCACTTCTTACCACCCAGATCCCGCCGGCGCGCCGGAAGGGCTGGTAACAAACAACCTTAAACACCGTTTTCCCGTCCTTTGCGAAAAACACCGTCGCGGAGCCGTCCACATTCTTCGCTACCCCCGGATCATTGAGTGTGTCGGTCTTCGCCGCCAGATTGTTTTCCATGACGAACTCCGAAGCGACCTCCGCGGGGTTGAGCCGCCAGGGCTGATGGCCGTTGTCAACCTCTTCCTGAAGCTCCGCGTAGGTCAGCTGGGAGGCAGAGGCTTCACTCGTCACCGTCACTGAAAACAGCCGGACCGTTTTCCCGCCGATTGTGACATAAACGCCGGTCTCGCCCGGGCTGAGGCATTCGAAGCCGAACGTATCGGTTTCGGTTCCGTCCGCGTTCTGTACCGGCTTCGCCGCCGTGAAGGTGCGCAGGATTTTTCCGTTCCCCACCGTATAGCCGACCGCGGCACCCTTCGCCTGCGGATTCACCGTAAAGCAGTAGCGCATCCCGACCGCCCGGCTGACGGGGGCTGTGGTGTCCGACCGGACTCCGCCCGCCGTTCCGGCTGCCGCCGCGGGAAACGCCGGTGCTAAGAGCAGCGCAGCGCAGACGATTGAGCTGAGCATCGCTTTCCCAATCTTCATATTTGAATACTCCTTTCCATTGCTTCTTTAGTTTCCGGCACCCGAGGAAACGGAGGCAGTTCCCGCGCTCCACGGCTGCCGGATGTCCTGTTCCGTTCTCCAATCCGGATTTTCGGTCTTCTCCGCAAAAAATTGCTGCAGCTTGGTGAAATATTCGATCGTTTGCGCGGTTCCGAACCGGCCCACGGCGCACGGGAACAGCTTCCCGTCGGAGACGGCCGCCTGCATGGCCCCGTCGGAGCGCACCAGCTCCTGCACCCAGTCATTCTTTCCGTTTTTTGGGCCGCAGGTCAGGGAAACCCACAGCGTCGTTTCCGGCCCGTACATTGCTTTGCTGCGCGGGCCGAAAGCCTTGGAAAAGTCCGCTTTCCGATTATAGGGATACCGGCTGACCAGACTGACCAGCTCCGCGATCTGAGGGGGAGAGTCGGTGGTGAGACTGTGCCAGGTGCTGCTCCCTCCGGCACCCGGATCCTCACACTGGAAGATAATTTGGGCGCTTTTGACTTTCCCGCGGGACGGCTCCCACAGGTTCTGGCTGCGGGTCGCCCACACGGCCCACACAGCCCCCGCGGCCAGCAGTACGGCGAGCGCGCAGAGAATAATGATTCTGTTCCTCTTCCTGCTCAGCAATTTACTCACGCTCCTTTTCGGACGAAGGCGGTTGGATTCCATCCCAATCATAAATATGCTGGCACCCGCTGGGAACCTCTTTTTACGGCGCATTTTTTGTAAAGATTTTTCTATTTCCATCATAGCAGAATCCGATCAGATTTCAAGAGAGAATGAAAAAGCCGCTTCCCATTTGGGAAGCGGTCATATTTACATATAAAATGGTCACACCGCGTTGCGGCCGAAATAATCGACGGCCTGCGAAACTGGCATCGGCTTCGCATATCGGAAACCCTGAATTTTGTCGCAGCCGCACTGGCGGACAAACCGGTCGTGATCCTCGGTCTCCACGCCCTCGGCGGTGACGGTCAGGTCGATATTCCGAAACGCGCGGGTCAGGTCGCGGATCATCACGCCGCACCGGCGGTTCGAGATGGAATCCCAGATCAGGCTTTTGTCGATCTTCACCACGTCGAACGGAAGGTCGGCAACGCGGGTGATATTGGAATAGCCGGTTCCGAAGTCGTCCAGCGCGAACTGGATTCCGGAAGCGCTGAACTCGCGGATTTTTTCAGCGATGACGTCGTAGCTGAGGATCAGGACGCTTTCTGTAATTTCAAACAGAATGCGGTTCGGGGAAATGCCGCTCTCCCGTATGATGCTCATCAGGCTGGAAACGACGTCGTCCTGAAGGAGCTGCATGACGGAGAGGTTGACCGAAATGGAGTCGATGTCGATCTTGCAGGCCAGCAGATATTTGATATAGCGGCACACCTTTTCGAGCACGATGCGGCCGATATCCACGATCATTCCGTTTGCTTCGGCAACCGGTATGAATTCATCCGGAGAAATAAAACGGCCGTCTTTTCCACGCAGGCGCAAAAGCGCCTCGGCCTCGGTAAAACGGCCGTCGCAAACGGTGTAAAGCGGCTGGTAGTAAACCTCAAAGCGGTTGTTCTTAATGGCATCGGCCAGCAGGTCTTCTATTTCCTGCGTCCGGGAAGCGGATTTCGGCGCATCCTCCCGCGGCTGTTCTTCTAGGACTGCCGTATCGGACATTCCTCTTCCTCCTTCTGAACTTCCCTGCAGGAGCAGGCTGCACAAAGGGACGGCAACATCCATTCCGCCGTAAACTCCCCTTGTGTTTAATTATTTCCATCATTATACCTAAATAAATGGAAAAAGTATAGAGGGTCGGCAAAAATTCTAAAAATTCGGAACGGGCAACAAGAAACAGGCTGCGATTTTGTGCGAAAAAGTGGTAAAGTGGTCGATTTAACTGCCTGAAGCGGCATCGTTTCCCCGCACGGAGGTGTATAAACCTGTATATTCATAAAACGGCGGGCGTTCCGCGCCGACCTGAGGGCGGAAAGTGACGGCGAAACCGTATAATTTTTCGAGCGGAGCGGAAAATATCGGCATGGGGGTGTGATCATGACAAGGAACAGGGCTTTCACGGCCGCCTTTGTCGCCGTGGTGGCACTTGCGCTCGGCGGCGCGGCGGTTTACAACTACCAGCAGACACAGCAGTACAAGCTCGACCTGCAGTACGGCTACGCGCGTTCTCTCAACGACCTGCGCGACTGCGTGGAAAACATCGACACCACGCTCACCAAGGCGCAGTATGCGAACACCGCGACGGAGCAGAACGGCCTCGCCGCAAACCTGATGCGGGAATCCAGCATGGCGAAGGCGGCGGTATCGGTTCTTCCTCTTTCCGGGAACTCGCTCGACAACGTTACGAAATTCATCACGCAGGTCGGTGACTTTTCCATGTCGATCTCCCGCAAAATTGCGGAAGGCTATAAAATCTCCGACGGGGAAATGAAGTCCATGCAGAACCTGCAGAAATATTCGGTCAAGCTGCGCGATGACCTCGAAAGCCTGCAGCCGGATTTCGGCAGCACGGACTTCAGTGACTCCTTCAAGCAGACCTCGCAGGACTTCACGGATTTCCCCTCTCTGATTTACGACGGCCCGTTCTCCGATCACATTAATCAGCGCAAGCCAAAGCTTCTCGAGGGACAGAAACCCGTTCTTCAGGGGAACGCCCAGACCGTCGCGGCGGATTTTCTCGGCTTAAAGCAAAGCGACCTCGTCCATGCACAGGATACCGCCGGGAACCTGCCAACCTTTAACTTTACGGCCTCCTCGGGCTCCGTGAGCATTTCCGTCACCAAAACGGGCGGCATCGTCTCCACCATGGCCGACACCCGCGCCATTTCCGACAAAAATCTCGATTACGAAGCCGCCTCCAAAAAAGCGGAGGCGTTTCTCCAGAGCCGCGGCTACAAGAACATGAAGGAAAGCTACTACGCGATGAACGACGGCCTCTGCCTGATCAACTTTGCCTACACGCAGGACGGCGTGGTCTGTTACCCGGACCTCATCAAGGTCGGTGTTGCGCTCGACAACGGCTCCATCGTGCGGTTTGAGGCGGCGGGGTATCTCATGAACCACACCGAGCGGAAGCTCACCGCCAAACTCACCCAGGCGCAGGCGCAGAAAAGCGTCAGCCCGAACCTCAAGGTGAAGCAGGCGCGCCCGGCGCTGATCCCCACGTCGGGCCTCAACGAGATTCTGTGCTACGAGTTCCTGTGCACCGGCAAAAGCAACGACAATGTGCTCGTTTATATCAACGCCGCGAACGGCTTTGAGGAGAACATCCTCATCCTTACCTCCGGCGACGGCGGCACCTTAGCGAAGTAGGCAGGCTGAGCCTGCATGCAAAAAGGCACGAAGCCGATTGAGTGCGTACCCAAAGCGAAGAGGAAGACATGAATTTTCCGGTTGGCTTAGTCGTGGTCGCCGGAGGCGAGTGGGGCGCTTTGCGTCCCGGGACTGTTCTATCAAATGCCAATAGATCACGAGACCGCTGCAAAACAGCTTTGACAAAAACAACGTACAAAAAATGCGTCTTGATTGGGTTCAACACCCGTTTCAAGACGCATTTCCCAGTTTTTAGAGCTATTTCCTTTTTCGTTGTGCGGATCCGTTCTATTACTTCCTCCGTACCGCGAAAAACTCGCTGCTGACAGCCCAGTTTTGGCCGTCCTCCGTCCGCATGTGGCTCCAATGAAAAGAATTTTCGGTGATTTCAGAGAAAACCCATTTCATTTTTCCGTTCGGAACCTCCGTCAATACGATCTCATTCTTTTCTTTTCGCGCCTCAAGCCGTGACGCCTCGCCTGTGCAGCCGTAAAACACATCCCACGCGCCCGTATTCGGATTATAAAAGCGGATGGTCGTGCCATATTCCCCATCGGGCTGAGGATTCGTCAGCCGCTCGGCCCGGGATGGGCAGATAAATACGTCCTGCACCGCCGTTCCGTCCAAGACCCACGAGAAAATCCATTCTCCTTTTACATACCGCTTCGCATCTTCTCTTTTGCCTTCATACCAGTCTAAATCCCACTCTCCGACAAACTGCCCGAAAAGATCCCGGTCGTCCGGTATGATCGGGCTTTTCCGGCCGCTGACGAGCGCTTCGCTGAACGGGTTCATCCCATCGCTTCCTTTCTGTTTTGCCCATCATCACATTATGTTACGCTTTCGGCAGATCACTGACCCTGTACTTTTCAATCTTCACGTCGGTCACATACTCTTGCTTTAAAAGCTGCAGCCGCTGATAATGCGCGGTCTGACCATGCGCCGCCTGAGCCTGACCGTCGGCCCACAGTTCCATCAGGAACAGCGTGTTTTCGGAATCGACCGGCTTGAAGTATTCATATCCGCAATTGCCGGGCTCGGCCCTTGACGCCGCGATGATTCCCTGCTGCTCGGCTTTGAGAAGGAATTCGTCCCGCTTCCCCGGTTTGACCGTATACCGCACGTTGACCAAAAGCTGGTTTTCCATACTGAACCTCCCGTAATAGTAAGCTATTTTAAATTGACAAACTGGCTCACACAAGACGCAATTCCGACGAGGGCAAACACGACTCCGCCGATCCGTGTGCTGAGCAGAAACTCCGGGGAAGGCTCCGCATCCGAAGCATTCTTCCACCCCTGCGTAAAATCATAAACTTTTCCGGGCGCAAAGATCATAACGAGGCCCGCCGCCAGAATGATCACACCCCAAAACAGGTACATATTCCGCGCTCCCCTTTCCCCCGTGCGCTCATTTTGCGAACCGGTCTTCCTCGGGGTCGGAGTTCCAAATATATTCAATGCTGTCGGCAATTTTCCGTGCCGCATCGGCCCCGTACCGGTCGGCGAGGAAGCCCAGCGTCATATCGATCCCGGCGGATACCCCTGAGGACGTGTAGTATTTTCCATCCGCGACCCATCTGGCCCGACTGACCCAGTGAACCTCCTCGTTCCCCAAACGGACCCATTTAAACGCAATTTTATTGGACGTGGCTTTCCTGCCGTTCAAAAGTCCGGTTTTCGCCAGCAGCTCCGAACCGGTGCACACGGTCAGGCAGTATTCCGACTGCTCCGCAAGCTCCTTCAAGCTTTCAATAAATTCCGGGTCGTCCGTCATCGTCCGCGTCCCCTGCCCGCCCGGGACCAGCAGAATGCCGGTAAGATCGGCCCCTTTGACGCTTTCCGTCAGCACCTCGAAGCCCTGTCTGCTCTTCACCGGGCCGCCCTGCATTGAGACATAATGGAGCTGACAACCGGGAAAGTGCCCCAGCACCTCCACCGGGCCGAAAGCATCAAGAGTTTCAAATTCCGGGAACAAAAGAATATTTACAATCAAGATATTACCCCCTTTTTATTTTGGACTGCGCTCTTGTTTTATAAGTTAAAGGGTTTGTAATTAATTTCTTATTATCTTTGGGTCTGCGCTCAGGCCGCGCAGGCCCGTACTTTCGGGCAGGCCGGGCCTGCATGTAAGTTTTTACTCAAAGCTGGCTTAGTGGATTCCGAAGGTGAGTGTGTGACTTCTTCTTTCAGTTGTCCGCAGTCATGGGTCGCCGTAGGCGAGTAAGACGCTTTGCGTCCGAACAGGGGGGAGCTTCGACCCCCCGACGAGAGGGGTACCTAAGCGCTCCCCCTTGTATCCCCCCGGCACTCCCCAGCATCCCCGGCGATGTTCTGAAGTGGTAGGGGTTCCATGGACAGTTAAATTCTTATTCTCTGCTTTATTATTAAGCTCAGAATGCAAAATTGGGCTAAACGTTTTACACTTGTTTAGCACTTTCAAAAATGAGATATTAATTCTGCAATTTTACTCTTCCGTTCGATATTATCTAATTCAAGCTTTGCCAATAAAATCATCTGATATAATTCGTCATACCAGTTTTCCAACGTTTCTTTTGTCATTTTATCTACATATTCATTATAATTCGTAGATTGCGAATCACAGTTATTATGACGTATATTTAAATTGTTTAACAATTTAAATATATCATCCGAAAGGGTCTTGTTAATACCCTTCAGCGTTGATCGTTTTGGTTCCAAATCAGAGGCCAAATATAGCAGTATTCTTTTTTTGGCCATTATGTCGCCTTTTAATGAATAATGATTATACTGTACTATTTGGAATGCAGTTTCTGGGTCGGATATCTCCGCAGCCGCTGTGACAACGGGATCTTTTTCAGATATAATTACTTGTTCCTTATCTTCAAAATAAGTAGCAGCATAATTATAATGCTCCAAACACATATTCATATTATTCTGCAAAATTATGAAATTCGAATAATATTCCCATTTGTTGCTTGCATTTATATTTTGATAGGCTAAGTAGAAAAAGTTATATATGATCTCAATAATAGTTATAAAATTTTCAATACAACTTGAAGAACGTTTGAATAGCCCATCAAAATCGAGTGTTTGTAAGTAATCGTCTACATCGATATAACGTCCTCGATTTTTCCAGTCTTCAAAACAATATGTATCAACAAATTCTTTAAGTGTGTAACTACTTAAACCATCCGCTATCACATCTTCCTCATCGAAAAGTCTGTTTATTCTTGCAAGTTCTTCTTGAACATCCCATCTCGAACCAAGTAATTCAAAAATATTGCTCCGCACCATATATAAATTACCTCTAATTCTTTTCTTTGCTTTTTACTGGTTTTAACTCCTATTTTTCCAGAGATTACAGTGGTCAACCAAATTTATTTTCTCTATTATAATTCCAACATTCTTCTATTACAAGTGAAACAGTGCACAGCCTCAAGCTGAAAAAGCGGCGGGAGGTTTCGAAAAACCGTCCCGCCGCATCAATTTTCACTTTTTCCGCCTTGCCGAACGGCGTGCACTTGACCGCAGGCTCAGCCTGCTTTCCCGAGCAGCTTTACGAGTACTGCCTTCTGTGCGTGGAGGCGGTTCTCCGCCTCGTCGAAAATGTCCTTGGAGTGCTTTTCCAGCACCTCTGCGGTAATTTCCTCGCCGCGGTGTGCGGGCATGCGGTGCAGCACCATCGCGGCGGGCTTCGCGGCCTTTAAGAGCTCCTCGCTCACCTGATAGCCCGCGAATTCCTTGCGGCGCTTTTCCGCTTCCTCGCCGGATTCGTTGTTCCACGCATTCGTCACGACTACGTCCGCGCCGCGCGCGGCCTCGAACGGATCCGCGGTGAGGCTGAACGCGGGATGCGCCGCCGCAAAATCAAGCACCAGCGGGGATGGCTTGTGCCCCGCCGGGCAGGAAACCGCAACCTCCATCTTCATTTTCAGGGCGCCGACAATCAGGGAATTCATCATGTTGTCCCCGTCGCCGATGAAGCACAGCTTAAGGCCGTCCAGCGCGCCCTTGTACTCCCGCACGGTCATCAGATCGGCCAGCACTTGGCAGGGATGGCTGAAATCGGTCATGCCGTTGATCACCGGAACCGAGCCGCTCGCCGCCAGAGTATCCGCCTCCGACTGCCGGTAGGTGCGGATCATGATGCCGTCCAGATACCGGGAAAGCACGCGGGCGGTGTCCTGCACCGGCTCGCCGCGCCCGATCTGCAGGTCGTCCGAGGAAAGGAACAGCGGCAGTCCGCCGAGCTGGTACATGCCCACCTCGAACGAAACGCGCGTCCGCGTGGAGGCCTTTTCAAAGATCATGCCGAGCGTTTTCCCCTGCAGAACCGGGTGGGGGATGTTGTGCTTCTGCTCATATTTCAGGCGGTCGGCAAGATCCAGCAGCGCGACGATATCGCCGTTGGTAAGGTCAAGCATTTTCAGTAAGTGCTTCATTGCAGTCTCCTTCACAAAACAGGCCGGACCGGCGGCAGAAAAGGCGCCCCGGCCCGATCACTTTCAAAACTTATTAAGAACATTTTCCAACACGGAAAGCCCTTTGTCAAGCTCTTCTTTTGTGATGACCAGCGGCGGCAGGAAGCGGAGCATCTCCTTCGCCGTCAGAATCAGCAGCCCGTTCTCCGCGCATTTCGCGGCGATTTCTCCCGGTTTCCCGGTCTTCGGCTTCGCGCCGAGCATCAGGCCCGAGCCGCGCACCGATTCAATCCCCGGCATCGCCTTTAATTTTTCTGCGAGATACGCTCCCTTTTTCGTTACCTCAGCGAGGAATTCCGGGTTCCCGACGCGGTCGAGAACTGCGAGCGCCCCGGCGCAGCCCACCGGATTGCCGCCGAATGTCGAGCCGTGGGTGCCGTGGCCCATCAGCATCCCGAGCTTCTCCGACGCGAGGCACGCGCCGAACGGAAGCCCGCCGGCCAGCCCCTTCGCGGTGGAAACAAGGTCCGGCTGAACGCCGAAATTCTGGTAGCCGTAAAAGCTTCCCGTGCGGCCGACGCCCGTCTGCACCTCGTCGACAATCATCAGAATTCCGTTCTCCGTGCAGAACGTGCGCAGAGCCTTCACAAATTCCGCGTCCATCGGCACGACGCCGCCCTCGCCCTGGATCATTTCCAGCATGACGGCGCAGGTGCTTCCGTTCACGTTCGCCTTGATGCTCTCCATGTTCGGCTCCGCGTAGCAGAAGCCGCCTGTCAGCGGGGCGAACGAGGCATGGAACTCATCCTGCCCGGTAGCAGCCAGCGTCGTCACCGTGCGGCCGTGGAACGAGTTTTTCAGCGTAACGATATTCGTATGCCCGGCGCCGAGCTTTTCCATGCCGTATTTGCGGGCGACCTTAATGCAGCATTCGTTCGCCTCCGCGCCTGAGTTGCAGAAAAACACCTTTTTCATACCGGAGAGCGCGCAGAGCTTTTCGGCAAGCTCCGCCTGCAGCGGCGAATAGTACAGGTTCGAGGTGTGCTGAATCGTCGCGGCCTGCTTCGCGACAGCCTTCGCCCAGGCTTCGTCGGCATAGCCGAGCGAGTTCACGCCGATGCCGCTGCCGAAATCGATGTAGGTTTTGCCGTCCGCGTCCTCTGCGGTGGCGCCTCTGCCGGAAACGAGCGCGACGGAGAACCGCGCGTAGGTCGGCATAATATTCTGCTCGTATTTCTCTTCGATTGCTTCAAAATTCGTCATGATTGCCTCCTTGGCCTCGTTTCTCTATTAATAGAACATCGTTCCGATGCCCTCGTCGGAAAACAGCTCGATGAGGATGGAATGCGGGATGCGCCCGTCGATGATGAACGCGCGGGAAACGCCTTCGTGCACGGCTTCCACGCAGCACTGAACTTTCGGGATCATGCCGCCGCTGATGATGCCCTGATTCTGCAGCTTCGACACCTCGTTCACCCGGACCACGGGGATCAGCGTGCTTTCGTCGTCCCTGTCGCGCAGGAGGCCGCGCACGTCGGTCATCAGAATCAGCTTTTCGGCGTGGAGCTCCGCGGCGATGCGGGCCGCGGCGATGTCCGCGTTGATGTTGTAGATCTCCCCGTGCACGCCGCCCGCAATGGTGGAGATGATCGGGATGTAGCCGCTCTGGGTGGCGTTGTTGATAACCGCCGGATTCACGTGGGTAATGTCGCCCACATAGCCGAGGTCCTCGGAGGCGGAGAGCTTTTCCGCCTGCAGCATGCCGTCGTCCAGCCCGCAGAGACCTACCGCGCGGCCTCTGTGATTCTGCAGAAGCTGAACGAGGTCCTTGTTCACCTTGCCTGCCAGCACCATCTGCACCACGTCGATGGTCTCGCGGTCGGTGTAGCGCAGGCCGTCCACAAAGCGGCTCTCCTTGCCCATCTTTTTGAGTGTGGAGCTGATTTCGTTGCCGCCGCCGTGCACGAGGACTACCCGAATGCCCACCATCTGCATCAGCACGATGTCGCACATCACGGCGTCCTTAAGCTTGTCGTCCACCATGGCGCTGCCGCCGTATTTGACCACGATGGTTTTTCCCGCATGCGTGTGGATATACGGCAGGGCCTGCACGAGCACCTTTGCCCTGTCGGCGTTTGAAATCTGCATGTAGCTGTCTCCCAACTGAGCAGGCCGAGCCTGCATTCTATTTTTATAAGCCCGACGGCTTAATCTTTATCAGCCCAAGGGCTTGGTGGGTTTTTAATTAATTTCTTATTATCTTTCGTTTGTCCTCATGCCGGACGGGCACGTCCTTTCGGTCTTGTACGAAAGGACGCAAAGTACGCGTAGGGGGGCGCTGACAACTCCCGTCGAGAGGGGTACCTAACCGCGCCCCCTACACCCCTGGCACCCGTCATCTGCCTGTATAAGACCGAAGAACCGCGCAGCTCTTCCTTGAACCTTCCCGGTCGGTTTCCTTTGTGCCATTCATATGGCATTTCCCCAAACCATCCCGGCAAACAAAGCCGGAAATTTATCTCCGTGCAAAACGGCGGGCCCTTGGATGCAGCGTCACGCTGCCTTAGGTACGGTAGTCACCGTTGATCTTCACATAGTCGTAGGTGAGGTCGCAGCCGAAAGCAGTCGCTTCCCCGCATCCGTCGCGCATCGTGACGTTGATGTCGATTTCATCCTCGGTAAGGACTTTTTTTGCGTCGTCCTCGCTGAACGGAATCCCCGCGCCGTATTCGCAGACCGCAACGGTCCCGGCCTTTGAGGTGAAGGAAACGTCGATCTTCGTCACGTCGGTTTCCGCCTTCGAATAGCCGATGGCGCAGAGTACGCGCCCCCAGTTGGCGTCGGCGCCGAACATCGCCGCCTTCAAGAGGCTGGAGCAGATAACGCCCTTCGCCGCCTTTACCGCGTTCTCGTAGTCCTTCGCGCCGCTTACCTTGCAGACCAAAAGCTTGGAAGCGCCCTCGCCGTCCTTCGCCAGCTTCCGCGCCAGCGCGACGCAGAGCTGCGTCAGCGCTTCGACGAACACTTTGAAATCTGGGTCCGCCGCGGTCTCGATCAGCGGGTTCCCCGCAAGACCGGAGGCCATTACCGAGCAGGTGTCGTTCGTCGAGGTGTCGCCGTCGACGCTCACCATGTTGAAGCTCGTTTCCACCGCCGCGTGCAGAGCCGCGCTCAGAGCATTCGGCGCGATGGCCGCATCGGTCGTCAGGAAGCACAGCATCGTGCACATGTTCGGGTGGATCATGCCTGAGCCCTTCGCGATTCCGCCGATTTTCACGGTCTTTCCGCCGAGCGTGCATTCCACCGCGAGGTTTTTCTCCACCGTGTCGGTCGTCATGATCGCTTTCGCCGCCGCTTCGGAACCGTCCGCCGTAAGAGCGGAAACCAGCTTCGGAATCCCGTTCACGATCGGTTCGAGCGGAAGCGGCTGCCCGATCACGCCCGTGGAGCCAATAATGACATCATCCGGCGAAATACCGAGGGCCTCGCCCGCCGCTTTGCACATGGCCTCCGCGATTTCGATTCCGTCCGCGTTGCAGGTGTTGGCGTTCCCGCTGTTGCAGATCACCGCACGCGCCGTCCCGTTCTTCAGGTGCTCCTTCGTCACGAGGAGCGGCGCGCCCTTGACGAGATTCTGGGTGTAAACCGCAGCCGCCGCACAGGGCACCTCAGAAGCGATCATCGCGAGATCCGGCTTTTCGTGATTCTTCCGAATCCCGCAGTGAATGCCCCCCGCCTTGAAACCTTTCGCAGCGGTCACGCCGCCGTCCACAAACTGATACGCCATTTTATTCGAACCTCCAGTTTTTGAGGGAATCTTTCAAAATTTCCTTTTCTTTAAGCTATTCAGTCATTTTGCGAGTCGTTCTGTATATTTAATTATTTATTATACTAAAAGTCTTTTCCTTTGGGTGTTAATCTCTCAAAGAGCTGTTCAAAACCGACACCGCAAAATCGTAATCGGTACGATCGACGTAGAGATAGTACATGGTATCGAGGGCGGGGTCGCCGCCCATGCGGGCCATTCCGTTGATCCGCCCGTCAAGGTCGAGCTTCATCCGGTCTTTCACATTCGTATCGTACTTGATCTTTTGCTCAGCCAGCAGATTTCGCGCGCGGCTGAACTCCTCCAGGGATGTGCCGAGCCAGACTTCTTTTCGTCGCCAGAACCACATAACACCCTCCCCCAGCGTGACGCTGGATCCAAAGGCCCGGCAGGCTGAGCCTGCACTCATGTTTTTCAAGTTTTACAGCTTAGATGTTTTACATTAAACTATTTCTTATTTTCAGTCTGCGCTCCGGCCGCGCGGGCCCTCTCCGTCTGTCTTACCTTAGTAATGTTCTAAAGTGTAGGGATAGCCATTGACTTTTCCGGTCGTTATCTGCGTGCTACTGACAGAGCAACTCCGAAAAATAGCATTGGGTGAAAACCGTCCCGGCAAACCAACTTGAAAAACTCACTCCGTGGCGAACGCCGGGCCTTGACTGCGGACTCGGTCCGCTCAGAATGCGGGCGGCAATGCGGTGAGTCCGGTTGTTTCCTTGAGTCCAAACATCAGATTCATGCACTGGATTGCCTCGCCCGCCGAACCCTTGACCATGTTGTCGAGGGCGGAAACCACGATCAGCATTCCCGTGTGCGCGTCGTAATTGAGCGAGACGTCGCAGAAGTTCGACATGCGGACGCATTTGATCTGCGCCACCGCTCCCGGCGGCAGCAGACGCACGAAGAATTCGTTCCCGTACTGCGCTTCGTACGCTTCGCGCACCGTCGCCTCCGTCACGTTCGGCTTCAGGCGCAGATAGCACGTCGCGAGGATTCCCCGGTTGATCGGCAGCAGATGCGGGGTGAAGGTCAGGGCCGCGGCTTTGCCGCTGCACTCTTTGAGCGTCTGCTCAATTTCCGGCGTGTGCCGGTGCTTGCCGATCTTATAGGCCGTCATGTTCTCGTTCAGCTCGGGGTAATGCGTGTTCTGCGTCAGGCCGCGGCCGGAGCCGGTCACGCCCGATTTGCAGTCCGCAATGATCCCCGTTTCCTCCGCGAGGCTGTTTTTGAGTGCCGGAATCAGCGAAAGCTCCACCGTCGTGGCGTAGCACCCCGGGTTCCCGACGATCTTCGTCCTGGAAATTGCGTCGCGGTAGAATTCCGGCAGTCCGTACACCGCCTGCTTGTGCAGTTCCGGATGGGTAAACCCGCCGCCGTAATACTGTTTGTAGGTTGCCTCGTCTTTGAGGCGGAAGTCGGCGCCCATGTCGATGAGCGCCTTGCGCCCGGCGGCGCACTCAGCCGCTAATTCCTGCGAAAGGCCGCTCGGCAGAGCCGCAAAAACAACGTCGCTCTTTTCGACGACTTCCTCCTGCGTACCGAGAATCCCGTCAAATTGGCCGTAATAGGAGGGATAAACTTCACTGAGAGCCTTTCCCTCGAAGCTGACGGAGCTGACCGCCGCGATTTCCGCGCCCGGGTGTCCGCTCAGAAGCCGAACCAGCTCGGCGCCCGCGTATCCGGTCGCGCCGATCACGCCCGCCTTAATCATTCGGTTCATCTCCCACAAGCTTTAAAATCCGCTTTGCCTGCGCTGCCACGTTTTCCGGAGCGGGTCCGCCCGTTGTCTTCCGGCCGTTCACACAGCGCTCCAGCGAAATCGCATCGAAAATCCCCTCGTCGAAGGCGGGGTCGAACGCCTTGTAGCGCTCCAGCGGCAGGGTCTCCAGCGTGAGGCCCTCATGGATGCACGCGGCGACAAGATCGCCCGTTATCTTGTACGCGGTGCGGAACGGCATGCCCTTGTTCACCAGATAGTCCGCGCAGTCAGTCGCGTTGATGAAACCTTTCGCGGCGGCGGCGCGCATGTTCTGTGAAAGCACCTTCATGGTGGCGATCATCGGGGTAGCCTCGGTCAGGCACATTTTCAGCGTATCGAATGCGTCGAAAATTGCTTCCTTGTCTTCCTGTAAATCCTTGTCGTAAGCGAGAGGAAGCCCCTTCATCATCGTGAACAGCGTCACCATGTCGCCGATTGCCCGCCCGCTTTTGCCGCGCACCAGCTCGGCGATATCCGGGTTCTTTTTCTGCGGCATAATGCTGGAGCCGGTGGAAAACGCGTCGTCCAGTTCGATGAACTTGAATTCCCACGAGCACCACAGCACAATCTCCTCCGCAAAGCGGGAAAGATGCACCATCGCGACGGAAATCGCGGAGGAAAGCTCCAGACAGAAATCGCGGTCGGAAACGCCGTCCAGGCTGTTCTGCGCGACGGCGGAAAAGCCGAGAAGCTCCGCCGTGCGCTCCCGGTTGATCGGGTAGGTCGTCCCGGCGAGCGCCCCGCACCCCAGCGGGCAGGAATCCATGCGCTTTGAAGCGTCCTCAAACCGGCCGATATCCCGCAGGAACATCTCAGCGTAGGCCAGCAGATGGTGGCCGAACGTGACCGGCTGCGCGCGCTGCATGTGCGTGTAGCCCGGCATAACGGTGCCGCTGTGCTCCAGCGCCTTTTCGCCCAGAATCTTAATGAGGGCGCGCAGCAGCGAAACGACCTCCGCGCATTCCTTTTTCAGGTACAGCCTTAAATCCACGGCCACCTGGTCGTTCCGGCTGCGGGCGGTGTGCAGGCGCTTGCCCGTGTCGCCGAGGCGCGCGGTCAGCTCGCCCTCCACGAAGGTGTGAACGTCCTCGGCTTCCCAGTCGACTGTGAGCTTTCCGCTCTCCAGATCCGCAAGGATTCCTTTTAAGCCCTCACAGATTTTGTCGGCCTCGTCCTTCGCGAGAACGCCGCATTCGCCCAGCATGGTTGCGTGCGCGATGCTGCCCGCGATGTCTTCCTTCACCATGCGGCTGTCAAATGAGATGGATGCGTTGAAATCGTTCGTCGTTTTATCCAGTTCCTTGTGGAGTCCGTTCATCCACAGTTTCAACCGAGATTCCCCCTCGTTTTTGAATAAAAGCTTGGGGCGGACACGGCGTCCGCCCCGGATATATAATCGAAAGAGTTCTTTATTTCTTCTCTTTCAGCTTCTTCATCGCCTGAACGCTGATCGGCAGGCCGAACAGATTGATGAAGCCCTGCGCATCCGCCTGATTGTAGACGTGATCCTCGCTGAAGGTCGCGATGTCCTCGTCGTAGAGGGAGTTCGGGGAGGTTGCGCCCGCGTCGATGATGTTGCCCTTGTAGAGCTTCAGCTTCACTTCGCCGGAAACGGTCTCCTGCGTGCTGTCCACGAAGGCGGAAAGCGCCTCGCGCAGTGGGGTGAACCATTTGCCGTCGTAAACCAGCTCCGCGAATTTCAGGCCGACGCCCTGCTTGAAGTGGTAGGTATCCTTATCAAGGCAGAGCTCTTCGAGCTTCTGGTGTGCGTGGTACAGGATGGAGCCGCCCGGAGTTTCGTACACGCCGCGGGACTTCATGCCCACCAGCCGGTTTTCCAGCAGATCGATGATGCCCACGCCGTTCGCGCCGCCGATCTTGTTCAGCTTCGCGATCATATCGACGCCGCAGAGCTTTTCGCCGTTCAGCTTGACCGGAACGCCCTTTTCAAAGGTCAGGGTCAGGTAGGTCGGTTCGTCCGGAGCTTTCTCGGGCGAAACGCCCATTTCAAGGATCTTGTCGTATTTCGGCTCGTTCGCCGGATCCTCCAGGTCGAGGCCCTCATGGGAAAGATGCCACAGGTTCTTGTCCTTGGAGTAGTTGGTTTCCCTCGTAATCTTCAAAGGCACGTTGTGCGCCTCGGCGTAATCGATTTCCTCTTCCCGGGACTTAATGTTCCAGATTCTCCACGGCGCGATGATCTTCATATCGGGAGCGAAAGCCTTGATGCCGAGCTCAAACCGCACCTGATCGTTGCCCTTGCCGGTGCAGCCGTGCACGATTGCGTCCGCTCCCTCGGCCTTGGCGATCTCCACCAGACGCTTTGCGATCAGCGGCCTCGCGAACGAGGTGCCCAGCAGATATTTTCCTTCGTAAACGGCCCCGGCCTTCATGGTCGGCCAGATGTAATCTTCCACCAGCTGCTTTTTCAGGTCCGCAATGTAAAGCTTGGAAGCGCCCGTTTTCTTTGCCTTTTCCTCAAGGCCCTCCAGCTCGTCGCCCTGCCCGACGTCCGCCGCAACCGCGACGACCTCGCAGTTGTCGAAATTTTCTTTCAGCCACGGAATAATGATTGAAGTATCCAGTCCGCCGGAATATGCGAGAACCACTTTTTTAATTTTGCCTGCCATGGTCAGCCACCCTTTTCTTCAATTTAATCTTGACGCAGCCGCCGATCCGATTTGATTTCCCGTCCGCCCCGGAACCCCGGCCGCTTTGTTTTCATTGGCTCTCATTATACACCGATTATGCAGAAAATCAAGTCTTTTCTGCATAATTATACATTTTATCGTTTTTCATAAAATTCCGTCTGAAATCCGGCCTGAATTGTGGACTATTTTAATTCTTTTCAAAAGGGAAACCGGCTTGCAAAGCCCCGGGAATATGGATACAATAAAGTTGATATTTATTGTATCACAGTTTAAGAATAAAATTTCAAAACAGAACCGCATTCTAAAGGAGGAACCGTCATGCCGTTTCATGAAATTTCCGCAGAGGAGCTCAAATTCAACCCGTTCACCCTGATCCGGGACGAGTGGATGCTAGTCACCGCCGGGGACGAACAGAAATGCAACACCATGACCGCAAGCTGGGGCGGGCTCGGCGAGCTGTGGTCGAAAATTGTTTCGTTCATTTTCATCCGCCCGCAGCGCTACACGATGGAATTTCTGGAAAGTAAGGAGTACTATTCCCTCTGTTTCTTTGATGAATCCTGCCGCGCCGCGCTCAGTTACTGCGGCAGCCATTCCGGCCGCGACGGCGACAAGATCAAAGCTGCAAATCTGACGCCGGTGTTCGACGAGGCCGCGCCGTATTTCGCGGAGGCAAAGCTCGTTTTCATCTGCCGCAAACTCTACAAGCAGACGTTCGACCCCACCGGTTTTGCCGACCAGGCGCTTGACTCGGCCAACTACGCGAAAAAGGATTACCACAAAATGTTTGTCGGCGGCATCGAAAAGATTCTGACGAAATAGAAAAGGTTCTACGAGAACGCACGTGCGCGCTCCCGCGAAAGAAGGGATTCGCGTGAAAAAGCGGTTTTTTGCCCTGCTTCTCTGCGCTCTGCTGGCTGTTCCGGCTGTTCCGGCGGGCGCGAACTCCGGCCCGGTTTACTGGGAGAACTCGCCGGGCCTTTCCATGACGCCGCTTCAAGGCTCCCCGGTGGCCGTGGAGCGCGAGGATCTTTCCTTTGATTTCACCGCTTCCATCCCTAAGGATCACACCGCGGGCTCACGGACTTCCTACAGCCCGCAGGCGATGGTGACGGCCGCCTATGTGATGAAAAACACCTCATCGAAAGCAGTCTCCGCCACCATGGCCTTTCCGCTGATCGCAAGTCTTTCCGAGCTGGCCGGGCTGCACGGGGTTTCCGTCACGGCGGGAGGAAAGAAGGTCCCGTTCGATATCGCGATCGGGGAACCGATGCCCCAGGAAGGCGAAACCCGCAGTTATTTCGGAAAAGGCGGAACGCTCGTTCAGACGACCCTTCCGTCCTTTGAAAAAATTCTGAACAGCGTAAATCAAAAGCCGAAGACTTTAAAAGTTCTAAAGGGAACGGGGACGCGCTGCGACCTGCGGTACACGGGGGAGGAA
>JAEWRF010000155.1 GCA_023460155.1 Bacillota bacterium
TCGTCAAACAGCGCAATGCTTCCGATTCCGCCGCGGGCGAGCGCCTCCACGGCATAGGAGCCGACGCCGCCGACGCCGAAAACCGCGACCGAAGCCGCTTTCAGTTTTTCCATTGCCTCCGCCCCAAGCAGAAGCTGAGAACGCGAAAATTGATCTGGCATAAGTCCCCCCGGTCAGTCCAGATAAAACGGTGTGGAAAGGTAACGTTCCCCGGTATCCGGCAGCAGCGCAACAATCACAGCGCCCTTGTTTTCCGGGCGCTTCGCAAGCTGCTCCGCCGCCCAGACCGCCGCGCCCGAGGAAATTCCCACAAGGATTCCCTCTTTGCGGGCGATTTCACGGCCCGACTCATAAGCTTCGTCCCCGCCGACCGGCAGTATCTCGTCAATCACGCTGCGGTCCAGCGTCTCCGGCACGAAACCCGCGCCCAGCCCCTGCAGGCGGTGCGGACCGGGCTTCTCCCCAGTGAGGACGGCGGAACCCTCCGGCTCCACGCCGACCACTTTGATTTTCGGATTTTTTCCCTTTAAAAAGCGCGCCACGCCCGAAATGGTCCCTCCGGTGCCGATCCCCGCGACAAAAATATCCACTTTGCCCTCGGTGTCCTCCCAGATTTCCGGGCCGGTGGTCTCAAAATGAGCGCGCGGGTTCGCCGGGTTCACAAACTGGCCGGGCATGAAGGAATCCGGCGTCTCGCCGAGCAGTTCTTTCGCCCGGTCGATCGCTCCCTGCATTCCCTTTGCACCATCCGTCAGCACCACTTCGGCGCCGTAAGCCTTCAGCAGATTTCTGCGCTCTACGCTCATGGTATCCGGCATGGTCAGAATCACGCGGTAGCCTTTGGAAGCCGCCACGGCGGCGAGACCGATGCCCGCGTTCCCGCTGGTCGGCTCTATGATAACCGAACCCGGCTTCAGAACACCCCGTTTTTCCGCGTCCTCAATCATGGAGCGGCCGATGCGGTCTTTCACGCTCCCGGCCGGATTAAAGCACTCCAGCTTTGCAAGCAGTCTTGCCTCAAGATGGCGGCTGTTCCCGTAATTGGAAAGCTCCATCATCGGCGTATGACCGATCAGATCCGTAATATTCTTTGCAATCATCGCTTTTCCCCCATTCGAAACGCCGTTCGGGCGTTCCCACTGACTTTCATTATAAGTACCTTTGACCGAAGATGTCAACTGCCTGCAATCATTTATATGGGTATACTATGAAAGCAGAGCCGAATCCCTTGACTTGTATAGAAAACCTATATATTATAATATTATATATGAAAATCAGGAAGGCAAAAAGAAGGAGCCAAACATGAGAATTTCGTCAAAAGGAAGATACGGCCTGGCGTCCATGATCTGCATGGCCCAGAGCTATGACAGCGGCGCATGCGTTACCATTATCAGCCTTTCGGAAAAGCTCGGAATTTCAAAAATCTACCTCGAGCAGGTCTTTTCCCTGTTGAAACGGGCGGAGCTTGTCTGGGCAATCAAAGGGGCTCAGGGGGGATATCGGCTTTCCCGCGCGCCGCAGGAGATCACCGTACTTGAGGTTCTGCAGGCACTGGAGCAGTCGCTTTTTGAAAAGACGGAGGAATCCGTTTCCAAAAAGGCGGAGGACATTGAGAAGGCAATGCAGGAATCCGTTTTTTCCGAAATTGACGCGGCCGTCACCGAAGCCCTAAACAAAATAACCCTCTATACCCTGACCTCAGAAGTGGAAAAGCAAAAGCAGAACGCCGGGTTCATGTTCTATATCTGAGGCGCGTCACCGGTAAAGCAGATTAGCGAGGACTGGAAAAACCGGCAGGGTCAGCAGGGAAAAAAGCGTTGTCAGGGCCACGGCGCGCGAGGCAAGCTTTGTGTCTCCCCCGAACTGCGCGGCAAACATGACGGCGTTCGCCCCGGCAGGAGCCGCGTTGAGGATCAGCATTGACAGAAACACCGTGCGATCCGCATGGAACAGCAGAAGAACCGCAAAGCAAATTGCGGGCAGCAGGAGAAGACGGTAAAAGCTGAGCCGGTAAAGGCACCGGTCCTCAAACATGCTGCGAAACGGCACACGGGCTATGTAGAAACCGATGACAATCATGGCCAGCGGCGTATTCACATCGGAAAAATAGTTGAGCGGCTTTAGAAGGACTTCCGGGAGCCGGATGGAAAACGCAAACAGGAAAAAACCGACGATCAGCCCGATTACTCCCGGGTTAAAAACAAGCTTTTTCCATCGGCTGCCCCCGCTTTTTCCGCCCATAACCGTAAGCCCGTGCGTCCACACAAACAGATTATAAACGGCGATATAGACGGAAGCATAGACGACCCCCTTTGCTCCGATGAGCCCCTGCACCAGCGGAAGGCCGATAAATCCGCAATTGGAATAAACAGAGGCAAACCGCAGCAGGTTCCGCCGCTCCGGTTCTTCCCCGCGGTACAGCAAAAAAGAAACCCCGATAAAGATTCCGAAGCTCACCGCGGAAAGCGCGCCGGAAACAGCAAGGTTCATCAGGCTGACCTCTCCGACGGCGCTTTGCAGAGAGGAAATAATGACGCCCGGCGTCACCACATAAAAAAGGACGGAAGACATCTCTTTTGCTCCGTCCTCCGAAACAATATTCCGTTTTCCGCAGACATAGCCGGCGGCGATCATCAAAAACAGAATCAGAATTTTTTCAAACACGGTCAGAACAAATTCAGGCATGCCATTTAATCTCCCGTCGGTATCCGGCCTTTTAAAAATGCAGGAAATCAGTTTGTTTCCTGCAGCCTTTGTTCAGTATAAAACCCCCGGGCCAACCTGTCAAGGACTGAAATTCCGCCGGGAAAAAGTTGAAATTTGGAGGAAAATGGATGGACGCGGAAGTCCGGTATTTGTACCACAGCGGCTTTGCGGTGAAAACCGCCGGGCATTTTCTGGTTTTCGATTATTACCTTGACACGCCGCGCGGCGGAAAACTTTCCGCCGGCGTCATCAATCCAGCGGAGATCCGAGATGAAAACGTCGTGGTTTTCGCCTCGCACAGCCACCCGGATCATTACAGCCCAAGAATTTTTTCCTGGCGCAAAGAGATCGGTCGGATTCGGTACGTGATTTCGGACGAGATCCGCACGAAGGAAGACTGCGTCCGGCTGCAGGCCGGCCAAGCCCTCAGCCTCGGGGATCTGACCGTGCGCGCTCTGGATTCCACGGACATCGGCTGCGCCTTTCTGGTAAAAACCGACGGGCTTTGCATCTACCACGCCGGGGACCTGAACTGGTGGCACTGGGAAGGGGAGCCCGATGCGGACAATCGGGAAATGACCCGGCGTTACCGCGAGCAGATCGACACGCTCGCCGGGGAAACCATCGACATCGCCTTTCTCCCGGTCGACTCCCGGCTGGAGGGCAGCTGTCTTTTGGGCCTCGATTATTTTATGAAAACAGTTGGGGCGGCCATGGCCGTTCCAATGCACTCCTTCGGGAATCCCGCCTTTTACGAAACGCTGAAGCCTGAGCTTCAGGAACGCGGCTATCTGGACCGGATCGCCTTTTACCGGGAACGCGGGGAAACAATTCCCTACGAAAGAATCCCCGATTAACCTGCTAAAAAATGTGCGGTTTTCCCGACGGTCTGAAACAGAGCCTCGCAAGAAGAAACTTGCGGGGCTCTGTTTCGTTAAGCAAATGCTTCTTTAATCCGCAGAGAGGGGCATCCCGCCTTCTTTCCCATTGTCCTGCGGCAGAAGTTCCAGCGTCCCCAGCACTTCTTTCAGCGACTGAGCCAACCCGTCCAGTTCGCTGCTCGCGGCCGCGCTCTCCTGTGCCGTAGCCGAAGTGGTGCGCACCACATTTGAAATCTGTCCGACACTCTGGTTGACCTGCTCCATCGCGTGCGCTTCCTCCTCGGCCGTCGAAGTGATCTGACGAACCTGCGCCGCCATTTTCCGAACCACCTCGATAATGGATTGGAGCGACTTCGCCGTAAGGTCGGCGTCCTTTCTCCCTTCGCTCACGGCCTGAACCGTATCCGCGAT
>JAEWRF010000156.1 GCA_023460155.1 Bacillota bacterium
CAAATTCAACTCCGTTGCAGCATTCACTCTGGGCGATCTCATTCTCGTGGTGCGGGAAAATGAGGTCCTGGCCGCCGCAGTGGATGTCAATCGTTTTGCCGAGGTAGCGGCGCGACATTGCGGAGCACTCGATGTGCCAGCCGGGACGCCCGTCGCCCCACGGGGAAACCCAGCTCGGTTCGCCGGGCTTCGAGCCCTTCCAGAGGGCGAAATCCATCGGGTCTTCCTTCAGCTCCCCGACCGCAATGCGCGCGCCGGACTGCAGGTCGTCCAGCGGCTGGTGCGAAAGCTTGCCGTACTCCTTGTCTTTCAGTGTGCGGAAATAGACGTCTCCGTTCGGCGTCGGATAGGCGTAGCCCTTTTCTACAAGCGTGGAAATAATATCGATGATCTCATCGATGTTTTCCGTAGCGAGCGGATGCACGGTTGCCGGGCGGACATTCATCCCTGCAGCGTCCGTCTTATATTCCTCGATATACCGCTTTGAAATTGTAAGGTAATCGGTATTCTCCTCGTTGGCCTTCCGGATGATCTTGTCGTCGATGTCGGTGAAGTTCTGCACGAATGTCACCTTCATGCCGCGGTACTCAAGGTAGCGGCGGAGCACGTCGAACACGCAGATCGGGCGCGCATTGCCGATGTGGATATAGTTGTAAACCGTCGGGCCGCAGGCGTAAATTTTTGCCTCGCCGGGGACAATCGGGACGAATTCTTCCTTTTTGCGCGACAGCGTGTTATAAATTTTCATATTTTCTCCTCCGCTTTCTGACTTTTCAGCATCTCCGGACAGGTCTTTACACTAAGGCCTGCGCTGGAAAGCGCTTTTTCCATTTCCTTCTGCATTCTCCGGATCTCCACGTTCATATAGCAAAGCTGCTGAGAAACGGGGTCCGCGATGTGAATCTGGTCGAGGTTTGCCGGCCGGATTCCGTTTAAGCGCACGATGCGGGCAGGCACCCCGACCGCCGTCGCGTTGGGCGGAACCTCCTCCAGCACCACGGCTCCGGCCGCAACGCGGGCATTGTCCCCCACGCGGAACGGGCCGAGAATCTTCGCCCCTGAGCCCACCAACACGTTGTCGCCCAGCGTCGGGTGACGCTTGCCGTGGTCTTTGCCGGTGCCGCCGAGCGTCACGCCCTGATACAGTGTGCAGTAGTCGCCGATCTCCGCGGTTTCGCCGATCACCACGCCCATGCCGTGGTCGATGAACAGCCCCTTGCCGATGGTCGCGCCGGGATGAATTTCGATGCCGGTCTTATGCCGCGCCCTCTGGGAAATCCACCGCGCGATGAACGGATGCCCGTGCTGCAGAAACCAGTGGGCATGCCGGTAGGAGCGCACCGCCTTGAAGCCGGAATACAGAAAATAGACTTCCAGTCTGGAGCGCGCCGCCGGGTCGCGGTCAATGATGGAATCGAGCTCTTCTTTGAGCTTTTGAAACATATTGTACCCCCCTGTGGACAAAAGACGCGTACCGGAGACCCCGGCTTCCATAGAAAAAAGCCGCCCCCGTCCCTGAAAGGACGGAGGCGGCTTTCCGCCGCGGTTCCACTCCGTTTTATCGCTCATAAAGGTCTGTAACGGGACTTCCCGTGCGGGGATACTTTAAATTCCCCCCGCCTGCTCGCGGATGCATTTCACCGCCGCCCCGGCCGAATGCGCTTGCAGCCGATGACGCTTTCTCTCTGCTGCCGAGGGGGCGGTTACTTCTTCCGTTCATGGCATTTGATTTCTTACCAGTATAGCCGGAATCTGTTCCGGCGTTACACAGTATAATACGATTTTTTTATTTTGTAAACTTATAGGTTTAATAGGCTTTTATTTTTCATCCCGCAGTACGGAAAAATTCTGTTTTAAATAGATCCCGCCTGAAAGGACCGCAAAGAACGTGGAAATCCAGACAAGCACATTCCCGGCAAGCACAAGGATCGCAGTAGCGTCCATCCCCGCAAGAACACCGGTGCCCGGCCCGGAAATCAGTACGAAAGCGCCGTTCGCAGAAAGTATCTCAAACAGACTCTGGAACACCAGGATGAACACGATTGCGACGATCTGGCTGACCGTTTTGGTTTTTCCCCATTTATTGGCAGCAAGAACCACGCCGTTTTCCACCGCCATCAGCCGGATAAACGTCACCATGAATTCGCGGGCGACCACAATCAGCAGGCACCAGATATTCGCGAGGCCGAGCGGAACAAAGCACGCCAGCGCGAAGATGACGAGGATTTTATCGGCGAGCGGGTCCAGGAATTTTCCAAAATTGGTGATCAGGCCGCGCTCCCGGGCAATTTTCCCGTCCAGCCGGTCGGTGATCGACGCCGCCGCAAACACCAGCAGCGACCAGAAATAGTGCAGCGGCAGGCCCGGACTCAGGATCAGTGCGACAAAAATCGGAGCCAGCAGAATGCGCAGAACCGTAAGTCTGTTTGGAAGATTCATCGTTCGCGTCTCCCTTTCTATGATTCGTCGGCGGTTTCCCCGTGCAGCTCCCCGTCTTCACAGGCGGTGACTGCGACGGTAACGAACGTCCCGGCGGTCGGTCTTTTTTTTGTGTTGGCGCTGAAATAAATTTTGCCGTCCACATCCGGAGCTTCCGCCTGCGAGCGTCCGGTCCAGCAACGTGCGCTGCGGTCGTATCCTTCCACAAGCACCGGCAGGGTCTTGCCGACCATGGCCTCACCCTGCTCCTGCATGATATCCATCTGAATTTCGGTAATCAGCTCCTGCCGGCGGAGGGCGACGTCCGCGTCCACCTGATCCGGCATTTCCGCGGCGGCGGTGCCCTCTTCCTGAGAATAGGCGAAGCACCCGAGCCGCTCAAAGCGCATTTCCTTTACAAAGCCGCAGAGCTCGCCGAAATCCTCTTCCGTCTCTCCCGGCAGACCGACAATCAGCGTCGAGCGCAGCACCACGCCGGGGATTTTTTCCCTCATCCGGCGGATCAGGGCGGTCAGGGAAGCGCGGTCCCCGGGCCGGTTCATGCTGCGCAGCACCCGCCCGCTGCAGTGCTGAAGCGGCAGGTCGAAGTACTTTACAATCTTTTCCTCGTTCGCCATCGTTTCCAGCAGCTCATCGGTCACGGAATCCGGGTAACCGTACAGCACGCGGATCCACCGGAACCCTTCGATCCGGCACAGCTTCCGAAGAAGTTCCGGAAGCATCAGTTGCTTATAGAGGTCCCAGCCGTAACGGGTGGTATCCTGCGCAACAAGCACCAGTTCCTTCACGCCGGAGGCGGCAAGGGTTTCGGCTTCCTCCAGGATATTTTCCATCGTGCGGGAGCGGTAGCGCCCGCGGATGGCCGGAATCGCGCAGTAGGCACAGCGGTTGTCGCAGCCCTCGGCGATTTTCAGGTAAGCGGTCCATTTGGGGGTCAGAAGCCTGCGCTCCCCGCAGAGCGGAAGCTCCGTTTTCTCCGGAAAGCTCTGCAGCTTTCCACCCGCCAGAGCTTTGCCCACAATAGCGGCAATGTCGGAATCCGCGCCGATCCCCGCGACGGCGTCCACCTCCGGCAGCTCCCGCAGAATCTGTTCACGGTAACGCTCCGCCAAGCACCCGGTCACGACGATGGCCCGGACCTTTCCCTCCGCCTTGCAGCGGGCAAGCTCCAAAATTTCCCCGATGGATTCCCGCTTCGCGGCGTCGATGAACCCGCAGGTGTTGACGATGGCAACGTCCGCCGCCGCCGCGTCGGGCACCGGTTCATAGCCGGCCTTCTTTAGGGTTGCGAGCATAATCTCGGCATCCACCTGATTCTTTGCACAGCCGAGGTTCACCAATCCAACCGTTTCCGCCATTAAGTGTATTCATCCTCATTTCTGAAATCACGCATTGCCGCACAGATGTCGCCCCATTGATAACCGAGCCGCCGCAGCGAAGCGGCGACGCGCTGCCGGCCTTTTTCATCGGAGAGCGAACGGGAATATTTTCGGCCGAGCAGCTCGCGAAGTCTCTCCGCGGGGTCCGGGGCCGTTTCCCCGACCACCTGTTCCGCGAGCTCCCGGTCGATTCCTCTGCTGTTCAGCTCATACAGCACCCGCCCGGCGGAATAGCCCTTGCGCCGGAACAGTTCATCAGCCAATAAATGCGCGTATTCGGCGTCGTCGATCAGACCGATCTCCGCCAGATGACGGGCGGCGCGCTCTGCCGCCTCCCGCGAAACGACGCGGCCGACCCTTTCGGCCAGTTCCTTTTGCGAATACGCGCGGTGTTCAAGCAGCTTCAATGCCTTTTCCTGCGCCCGGCGGGTATCACTTTCCTCCAGCAGCGCATGCAGCTGCCCGTCGGAAAGTTCGTCACCCAAACCAAGGCCGGATCCGGCCCAAACGAAAGTATCAAGACAAACGGCCTCTTCCCCGTCGAGGAACAGGGCCGTCATGCCCTTCCCGCGCGGTTCGGCCGCCGTAATCATCATTCCCCGGCGTCTCCCGACTCGGCATCGAGGTCGTCCGCCTCAATGTCAATGCCGCCCGCCTGCCGGTAACCGGAACCGCCGCGGTCCGCCAGGGGCACCTCCACCGGCTTTGCCGCCGGAATAGGTGTTCCGGGTTTGCCGAACAGCTTCGCCGTGTTTTCCCGAATCTGCTTTTCAATCTCCTGAGCCATTTCCGGGTGCTCTTCCAGGAAGATCTTTACATTATCGCGCCCCTGCCCCAGCCGGGTCTCCCCATAAGAGAACCAGGCGCCGCTCTTCTGGATGATATCCAGCTCCACGCCGAGGTCGAGGATCTCGCCGACATGAGAAATTCCCTTGCCGTACATCACGTCGAACTCCGCCATACGGAACGGCGGGGCGATCTTGTTTTTCACCACTTTCGCCCGGGTGTGGTTGCCCAGCACTTCCGTGCCGTTCTTTATCGTTTCCCCCTTGCGGATGTCAATGCGCACGGAGGCGTAAAATTTCAGTGCGCGGCCGCCGGGGGTTACCTCCGGGTTGCCGTAGGTCACGCCGACCTTTTCACGAAGCTGATTGATGAAAATCGCGATGCAGTTGGATTTGGAAATTGCGCCCGCCAGTTTGCGCAGCGCCTGCGACATCAGCCGGGCCTGCAGGCCCACGTGGGTGTCGCCCATCTCGCCCTCGATCTCCATGCGCGGCACCAGCGCCGCCACGGAGTCTACGACGATGACGTCGATCGCGCCGGAACGCACCAGCGCCTCCGTAATCTCCAGCGCCTGCTCGCCGGTATCCGGCTGGGAGACCAGCAGAGAGTCGATATCCACGCCGAGCGCGGCCGCATACACCGGGTCGAGCGCGTGCTCCACGTCGATGAACGCCGCGTTCCCGCCGTTCTTCTGCCCCTCCGCAATGCAGTGCAGAGCGAGCGTCGTTTTGCCCGAGCTTTCCGGCCCGTAAATCTCGACGATGCGCCCCCGCGGCAGGCCGCCGATGCCGAGCGCAAGATCCAGCCCGAGCGAGCCGGTGGAAATTGCGGCGACATGCATGGCCTCGTTCTGCCCCAGACGCATGACCGCGCCCTTGCCGAACTGCTTTTCGATCTGAGCCAGCGCCGTCTCCAGCGCCGCTTTTTTATCCGACGAACGGTCCGCCGGGCTTGAGGCGGACTTTTTCGCCCCGGTTCCCCTTTCGCTCATCTGCGCTACCTCCCGTGAAAAATCCGAAAATTTTATCGTTTCCTACCGATAATTATAAACGATCTTCCCTTTAAAAGCAACAAATAAAGGGTTAAAACTTCGAACAAATGTTTAGTTTTTCATTTTGCCGGAAACAACCCGGCCGATCCCGTTGAAATCCTGGTGGATTGCAACGCCGCGAAGCCCCCCGGCTTCCATGATCTCCTGAACGGCGGGCGCCTGCCCGTCGCCCACCTCAAAGGCGGCGACGCCGCCGGGCTTAAGGCGGGGCAGCCAGATTTCCGCGATTGCGCGGTAAAAGCGAAGCCCGTCCTCGCCGCCGTCCAGCGCCTCGCGCGGCTCGCACCTCACCTCACTCTGAAGGGAGGGAATCTCCCCGGAGCAGACGTAAGGCGGATTCGACACGACGGCGTCGAACGGCTCGCACCCTTCGGCGGAGCAGGGCTCCAGCACGTCGAGGCAGATCGGAGAGACCGTACGAAGGCCGGATTTGCGGATATTTTTTTTCAGATATTCAAATGCTGCGCCGCAGAGTTCCGCGGCAAAAACATGCGCGCCGGTAAGAAGAGAAGCAAGGGCGAGCCCAACCGCGCCCGTGCCTGCACAGAGGTCGAGCACGCGGCAGTCCGGAACCGGGCCGAGCAGCTCTGCAGCTACCCGGACCAGCAGTTCCGTCTCCTCGCGCGGGATCAGAACGCCTTCTCCAACATCCAGCATTAGGCCGCAAAACGGCCATTCCCCCAAAATGTATTGAAGCGGCCGGCCGTTCGCGCGCTCGCGGATCATGGAATAATACGCTTCGGCAAGCCCGCCGTCCGCGGGTTCGCCGGAGTCGATGATCCGCTCCTGCCGACCGCTCCCGAATGCCTTTTGAAACAGGCAGGAAGCATCAAAATCAGGGTCCGGGGTGCCGGCCTTTTTGAGGGCCGCCTTCCCTTTCCGGTACACTTCGCCGACGGTCATGAATTCCCTCCGGTCAAAGCGATGCGGTCCTCTCCGTTTTCCGGGATCACTTCCCGGATTGCGGCGATGGCCACCTCGATCATGGAATCGTCCGGCTCCTTGGTCGTAATGCGCTGCACCCAAAGC
>JAEWRF010000157.1 GCA_023460155.1 Bacillota bacterium
TCCCGTCGCGCTACTGTTGGACACGAAAGGACCGGAAATCCGCCTGAAGGAATTCTCCCAGCCTTCCGTAACTCTGAAAGCCGGAGATACCTTCACCCTTACCAATCGGGACATTGTGGGGGATGAAACCATCGCGGCCGTTACGTTTGACCGTCTCCCTGCCGAGGTTCGCCCGGGAGCTACCATCCTGATTGACGACGGTTTGATCGAGCTGGAGGTCAACACCTGCTCAGAAACGGACATCCGCTGCACCGTGGTAAACGGCGGGACGATTTCCGCGCACAAAGGGATTAATGTGCCGGGAATTCATCTTTCCCTTCCGTTTATCAGTGAAAAGGATAAAGCCGACATTGCTTTCGCCGTCCGGGAGGATTTCGATTTTATCGCGGCTTCCTTTACCCGAAGCGCACAGGATATTATTGACTTGCGTTCGGAGCTAGAAAAACACAACTGCCATAAGATCCGGATCATCGCGAAGATTGAAAACTCCGGCGGGGTCGCCAACATTGACGAGATTATCCGTGTTTCCGACGGGATCATGGTTGCGCGGGGAGACCTCGGTGTTGAAATTCCGCTCGAGGAAATTCCGATCATTCAGAAAAAACTGATTAAAAAAGCTTCCAGCGCCGGCCTGCAGGTCATTACGGCAACTCAGATGCTTGATTCCATGATCAAGAATCCCCGCCCCACACGCGCTGAAACGACGGACGTCGCAAACGCGATTTACGACGGGACGAGCGCGATCATGCTCTCCGGTGAAACTGCTGCCGGCCTGTACCCGATTCAGGCTGTGAAAACCATGGCAAAAATCGCCGAACGGACGGAGCGGGACATTAATTACATTGAGCAGTTCCGCACCCGCAACATTCACGAACGTCCCAACGTAACGGCAGCAATTTCACACGCTACCTGCACCACCGCCCATGATCTCGGTGCGGTAGCAATCATCACGGTTACGCAGTCCGGCAGAACTGCACGGATGATTTCTCGGTACCGCCCGAATTGCCCGATCATCAGCGGTACAACGGATTCCACCGTGCTACGGCAGATGAATCTTTCCTGGGGTGTAATTCCGATCCTGATTGAGGAAAAGCACAGCACCGACGACCTGTTCGAGCATGTTGTCGACGTTGCTCGCAAAAACAATCTGGTGAAGGACGGCGACCTGGTCGTCATCACAACCGGTGTACCGCTCGGCGTTTCCGGGACCACCAACCTGCTCAAGGTTCAGCTGGTCGGTGACATTCTTGTTTCCGGACTTGGGGTGACTAAGGGAAGTGTATGCGGAAACCTCTGCGTCTGCCAAAACGAAGTGGAAGCCCTGCGGAATTATAAAGAAGGCGACATTCTGGTCATTCCAGAGACCTCTAACGAACTGCTCCCCCTCATGAAATCGGCTGCCGCCATTATTACGGAGCGTGACGGCAAGAATTCGCATGCCGCAGTCGTGGGGCTTGCTTTGGATAAACCGGTCATCATTGCCGCGCAGAATGCGACCCAGCTGTTGAAAAGCGGAACCGCGGTTACGGTGGACGCCTCCCGGGGAATCGTATTCAGCGGCGTGGAAAAGCTGCCGGTCGGCTGAGTGGTCGGCCCCATCTCAAAAGAATGCTTCAATCGGCTGGGAATACCTTTTTGATACTGATTTTGTTTAATACAGGAAAGGTGCGTTGTCATGAAAGCAAAACTCAACCGGGAGAATTGCATTGGATGCGGTCTTTGCGGAAACATTTGCCCGGAGGTTTTCCGAATGGCTGAGGACGGCTATGCGAAAGTGATCCGCGAATCCGTTCCAAAGGAAGCGGAACACTCTTCTGTAGAGGCAAGCGACGAATGTCCGGTTGGCACAATTTCAATTGAGAAATAAGCTCCGCTGCAAACGGTGCCGCCGATAATCATTTCAATAAAATTAATACGTCCCGAGCTGGCTGATGAAAGCCGTTTCGGGACGTATTTTTTTGCGTTTTTCGCCGGGGAAATCGCTTTATCCGCTTCTGATATCCGGCTGAACGCCGCCATTTTCCTTGACCATGAGAAGCTTCTGATAATCCGAAGCGGGGAGCGGTTTTGAAAGATGGAACCCCTGCGCAATATCGCAGCGGTTTTCGGACAGGAACGCCATCTGTTCTTCCGACTCCACTCCTTCGGCCACAACCCTGAGATTCAGCCGCTTTGCGAGATCGATCATGGAAGCCGCAATGGTTCTCCCCTTTTCCGTATGCTGCACATCCTTAAGAAACATGCGGTCGAGTTTCACGGTATCGGCAGGAATATCCTTCAGCATGCACAGGGACGAGCACCCCGCCCCAAAATCATCGATGGCAAGTGCAAAACCCGCGGTATGAAGCTTTTCCAGAGTTTTTTGCTGCTCGGCCGAACACTCACAAAAAGCCCGCTCCGTAATCTCCAGCTCGATCAGGCGCGGGGAAACACCGTGGCGGTCCGCCGTTTTCCGGTACTTTTCCGCAAGGCCCTCCGTCTGCAGACTGACCCTGGAAACATTCACCGCGACCGGCAGGACCTTGACCCCCCGGTCCAGCCAGCGGCGGATATCCACGCAGACGCTTTCAAGAACGTAGGCGTCAAGCAGCGGTGAAGTTCCGCTGTTTTCAAAAACAGGAACGAATTCATCCGGCAGGACAAGCGTCTTCCGATCCGTCTGCCAGCGGACCAGCGCTTCCGCGCCGGCGACCGACCGGTCGCCGACCTGATATTTGGGCTGATAGTAGATTTCAAACTCATGCTTTTCAAGTCCCGGAAGAAGGCGATCCTCCTTGTTTTTTTGCGTCATTTGTGCGGCGCTCATGCGCTCGTCGTAAAACGACACGGTGCTGGAGGAGTCCGTGCGCCATTTCTCGGCAATCACCGCCCGATTGATCATCTGCGGGATACCAAGCGTATGATTCAGCCCGCAGTCATATACACCGAAACGGGAAATCATATTGTAATGGATCCCGTAGAACTCAATCGCATCCTTCAAAAGATCAAAAATTCTCAGCAGCCTTTCCGTAAGCAGGCGGGGATTTTCATCATTCATCAGCAGGCAAAACCGGTCCGCATATACATGGGCGCAAAGCTCCTTCTCCACAATGACCCCACGCAGGACCTTGGCGATGCCCCGCAGTACCTTCGTCCCATTTTCGTAGCCAAACAGTTCGTTAATAAAACGGAATTCTTCCACATGATAAGAGACAATAAAAAAGTGCAGTTCCGGAGCCGAACGGATAGTTCCTCGGGCTTCTGCCTGAAATTGTCGGAAATTCGTGCCTCCGCTTAAACGGTCCCGAACCTCCGCACCCCTTGTAGGGCAATCCGTCTGATTCATCGATTCGGACCCCTTTCCGGATAAAATCATACTTCTCTTTAATTTCATCAGGAACCGGGTGATTTATACGCGCTTTTCCCGGTTTAAGAACAAATTTCCCCTTTCCGCCGATTGCCGGATACGAAACAAATGCGCTGAAAAAGCAGAAAACCGTTCTTGAAAAACCGAAATCAAGGTGATAAAATGGAGCACATATGGAAAGCGGGGTTAGATTGAAACTTGATTTTCTGCACCAAAGCACGGAACAGCGAAGAGAGCTTATTCTCCACGGAAGTATTCTGAAAACTTTATTGATGCTTTCGTTCCCAACTCTGATGATGAGCGTGATCCAGTCGCTTCTTCCCCTGTCGGACGGACTTTTTATCAACAACGCGGCGGGGACCCTTGTAGCGAGCGCCGTCACGTTCAGCGAACCGGTCGTCAATATGATGATCGCCCTTGCACAGGGGATCAGCGTCGCCTCGATGGCAATTATCGGACAGGCCAACGGTCAAGGGGATTTTGTGCGGGTCCGTCACATTTCCACCCAGATCATCGTCTTCTCTTCCTGCGTCGGAATCTGCATTGCACCGCTGCTGGCGCTGATCGCCATTCCGGTGGCGGCCGGCGTAGACCCGGAAATATCTCACAACGTATTCCTCTACATAAGCCTGAACGCTTTGGTTCTCCCTTTTTCCTTTCTGGAAAACATCTATAACGCAATAAAAAATGCCACGGGCAGGCCCGAGGCAACCTTTGTGCGCATGATTATCATGCTGGCGCTCAAAATTCTGTTCAACAGTATTTTTATTATGCATTTTCGCATGGGAATCTATGGCTGCGTACTTTCTTCGCTTTGTGCCAACATTCTGATCTGCATCTGGATGTTCCACGAACTTTTCATCAAAAAAGGAGAAGACCGGCTGAGTCTTAACGGATTCCGGCTTGACCGCCCGATCATCCGGCAAACCGTGCACGTTGGGATTCCCGCCATGCTGATGAGCCTGATGCTGAACCTGGGATTTTTCCTCATCAACCATGAAACGCAGAAATACGGTGCCGTTGTGCTGAACGGGCAGGGAATCGCAAACAATATCAGCGCCGTATGCTTCAACCTGCCCGGTGCATTCGGCGCCGCAGTGACAACTATGGTGAGCATCAACATTGGGGCACAACAGCCCCAAAAAGCCCGGAAATCCTGCTATATCGGCTGTGCCGCCAGCGCCGTAACCGCCGCAGCCATCATTGCGATCATCGTTCCCGCCTCGCCTTTTCTGACTGTTCTGTTCACCCAGCGGCCCGACGTCCTCGAAATCTCAAATCATGCTCTGCACATCTACACTTATTCCGTTGTCGGCTTCGGCGTCTGCATGGCCGTTCAGGGCGCGTTCATCGGCCTCGGGAAAACCAGTATTCCCATGGTGCTTGGAATCCTGCGAATCTGGTTCCTGCGCTACATATTCATTCTTGCAACGGAACACGTCCTTCTGTATTATTCCGTCTTCTGGGGCAATCTGTTTTCGAATTATATGGCGGCGGTTATTTCTCTGATCCTGATCTCAAGGGTACGGTGGGTTTCCGTACTCCACTCCTGACCTAAATGTTTGGCCTAAAAGGAAAAGCCTGTTCGCAGCAAAGGGAAACCTTTCTGCGGGCAGGCTTTAATAGATTCGGGCACCAAACGGCATCAGCGCAAGCTTTGCAATTTTAAAGCACTGCAGCCCGAACGGAATGCCGACAACGGTAATGCAGAACAGAAGTCCCACGGCAGCCGCCTCTGCGGCAAGGGCCAGCCCGCCGAAAATCAACCACAGCAGATTCAGGAGGACGGAACCGGCTCCGCCACCAAAAACCACCTCTTTCCCAAACGGGAAAAAGGCGAGCTCCGCAAATTTAAAGCACTGAACCCCAACGGGAATTCCAACAATCGTAAGACACCACAAAGCGCCAACCAGCAGCCAGCTGATACCCATTACGGCACCGCCCAAAAGGAACCAAACCGCATTGCCCAAACAGCCCATCGCTTTTTCTCCCTATCGGTTTTTCATTATTATAGCATAGCCATGGAGAAAGGAAAAGCGAACGGAATCAAACCGCTGTTCCGACCGTCTGCCAGCAGCTGCTGTTGCCTTTGGTCAGCTTGCTTTTTTTCTTCAGCTTTGCAAGAGTTTCCGTAAGGCCCACGACATCGGTGAAGGTTTTTCCTTCGTCGATTACCCCCGCCGCAGAAATCGACACAACCGGAAACTGCTCCATTTCACCGCGCCTGTTTTCTGCCAGAATAAAGCCGCGTTCCGCATCCTCCTGCGAATAGTATTTCATTACCCTGCTTTGGAAGCTGTCCATCACTCTGCGGCAATACGCCCGCGGGTCGTTTCCCTGCTGGATAACGACGAAATCGTCGCCGCCCACGTGACCGACAAACTGATTCTGCGGCAGATTCGCAACCAGAATATCCGCAAGCAGGCAAATGATTTTGTCTCCGTTTTCAAAGCCGTAGACGTCGTTGTAAGCCTTGAAGTTGTCGATGTCAAAATAAACCGCGCTGTACGCCTGCTCCGCCTGAATGACCTGCTGCATCTTCCGCTCGATTGCAATGTTGCCCGGCAGACCGGTCAGGGGATTCTGCCCCTTCGCGTTAATGACCTCGATTTCCGTGGTCTTTTGCAGAAGGTCCTTAATTGTGACCGTCCCGAGATACTTTCCGCCTTTGGTGACGACAATAAAATCGTATAGCTTATCCGGCTGCCTTGACATGGCGGCGTTGGAGACGACGTTGATGGGGG
>JAEWRF010000158.1 GCA_023460155.1 Bacillota bacterium
AGCGAAACATCACAGTAAACCTGCGCTCCCGGCGGATTATCGAACGGGCACACACCGCCGACCGGATAACCGGTCATGGGCTCGACCTCCTCCGCCTTCAGCATCCTCGCCTTTTCCCCGAATTCCGTTTTGAACTTGGCGTTGTCGATCTTCGTATCGCCCGCGGCCACAACGATCACACAGCCCTCCCCAAGGTGCAGAGAAATGGATTTGGCGATACGGGCCGGCTCCACGCCAAGCACCTGCGCCGCGAGCTCCACGGTGGCACTGGAGCTTTCAAATACGCGCAGACGGTCTTCCATATGACTTTGGGAAAGATACTGCGCAACTTTTTTCGTCGACATGTTTTTCCTCCGTCTCCGGGAACCGCCGATGAGAACGGTTCCTCAGTGTTTCGGCATTTTCGGAAGAAGAGTCCGGAGCTGCCGGAAGCAAGATTTTTTACCATTATAACAATATCTTCGACCTATGAAAAGCCCCCGCATGAAATTTGACGCGCCGTTTGTTTCAAAGTCTCCGCATTCCGGAGCACAAATCAGAGGAGCGGCTGGACTTTCCGGTAAAAAATTGCTATAATGCAACATAGAAAAGTTATCAGGAGGCAGGAATGTTCCGGAACAAAAAAGCGGCTGCTGCCGTTGCCGTCGGAGCTGCCGGTCTTCTGGCAGTCGCAGTCTTTTTTTTCATTCGCGCCCGGCAGAACATGCAGGGCTATGAAAGCGCGACCGCCGTAATGGACGGCTATGTGCAGCAGACTGTCTACGGAAAGAACCGGGAATCGGCGGCGGCGGCCGCCGCCGAGGGCGTGGCGCGTCTCGAAAGCCGAATCTCCTGGCAGGTCGACGGCTCCGACGCCGCCCGGCTGAACGACGCCGCGGGAACCGACTGGATCTCCATTGATCCGCAGACGGCTGCGCTCCTTCAGACATGCCTTGACGCGGCTGAAAAGTCGGGCGGCGCGTTCGACCCGACCATTCTGCCGCTCTCGTCCCTGTGGGACTTCGGCGGAGAAAATCAGCATCTTCCCCAGAAGGATCAGATTCGGGAATTCCTGCCGTATGTCAACTACCGGAATCTGCGCGTCAGCATTGCCGATTCCACCGCCTCCCTGAAGCTGCACTCCACGGCGATCGATCTGAGCGGAGTGGAAATGGGCGCTGCCTGCGACGCGGCCGTACAGGAATATAGGAAAGCGGGTGTTTCCGGCGCGATTGCAGCGGTAGGAGAAAGCGTTGGGGTCTACGGGCAAAAGCCGGACCGCACCCCCTGGCAGGTTGCGGTCCGCAGCCCGGCAACGGCCGGTGGTCCGCAGGCGACCATAGGACAGGTTGATCTTGATTCCGGATTCCTTTCCACCTGCGGGATTGATCAAACCTGCTTCGCCAAAAGCGGAGTCCTGTACCACCATATTCTGGACCCCAGAACCGGCTATCCGGCCGAAAACGAGCTGGTCTCTGTCACGGTGCGGTCGGAAAACGGAGCGCTCAGCGACGCGCTTTCCTATGCCTGCTTTGTGCTCGGAACAGAAAAGGGAAAAGCTCTTTTGAACCAATACCATGCGGACGGCATTTTTATCAGCCGAACAAAGAATGTCACCGTGACCGGCGCGCTGAAAACCCGTTTCCGGATCACCGACGGTTCCTATTCTCTGGCAAAGTGAGCATCCTTCCGGATTCCGGGTATTCGGGGCGCAGAGTCCGCCCAAAAAGCGGCGCGTACGAATTGTGCGGTGCTGCCCTAATTCACAGGGGAGGCTTTTTATGAAACAGGATGGCCTAAAGTTCCGGGAATGCGGCGAAATTGCGGCCGAACACCGGAAAAGGACCGGATTTTCCACACACCGGATCATGCTGGAGGTAATTCTTTCGCTTGTTCCCGCCGCTGCCGCTGCGATCCTGATTTTCGGGCCGCGCACCATGCTGATCATGGCCGTTTCCATCGCCGCCTGCGTTCTTAGCGAGCTTGTGTTCGGCAGAATTGCAAAGCGGGAAAGTACCGTCGGCGACCTGAGCGCAGCTGTCACAGGCCTTCTGCTTGCGCTGACTCTCCCCGTCTCGATCCCCCTCTGGATTGCGGCGCTCGGCGGCGTAATTGCCGTTGTGCTCCTGAAACAGGCGTTCGGGGGAATCGGAAAAAATCCCGTCAACCCGGCGCTGGCCGCACTCATCGTTCTTACGATTCTGTTCCCCTCCGCCATGACGGCGTGGATTCAGCCGTTTTCCTACCTGCACGCGGACGGCGGAGTTCCGGGTGTATCCACGTTCAGCCTGCCGCGCGAGCGGATCCCGGACCTTGTGAACCTGTTTTTCGGCAACCGGACCGGGGCTCTCGGCGAGACCTGTGCGTTCGCCCTGCTGCTCGGCTTGCTGTACCTTCTGTTCCGGAAGATCATCACTCCGGTCATTCCCGTCTGCTATGTCGGCACGGCGGCCCTTCTCTCCCTGATTCTGGGGCGGAACGTGCCGTTTGATCTGTTCTCCGGCAGCCTGCTGCTGGCGGCAATCTTCATGGCAACCGATTACACGACCTCACCGACCGAATGGAAGGGGCAGGCGATCTTTGCCGCCGGCTGCGGAATTCTTACCATCCTGCTCCGGCAGTTTACGAATCTTCCTGACACCGCTCCGATTGCCGTAGTTCTGATGAATTTTCTTACTCCGCTGATTGAGGCCGCGGCACACCGCCCGAAGCGACCCGGAAAAGTGAGCTCGGAAACCGCTGTGCAATAGATATCGCTGAGGCAGGCCCCAAAAGGCCTGCCTCAGCTGCATTCGGTCAGATTTTTGCAGCCATTTCACGGTTAACCAGATTTTCCGGCACCCTGTGCTCTACCAGGCGCTGAACAAGCTGGCGCAGTGCGATTTTCCGCGCGCTGTAAAAGGAATCCTCCGACAGAAACGCCGCGTGGGGTGTCACGATGGCGTTATCGAGGCCGATCAAACCGCTGAGGTGATGTTTCTCGTCCTCGATCACGTCGACCGCCGCGCCCGCGATCGTGCCGTTTTTGAGCGCTTCCACCAGCGCCGGTTCATCCACGACTGCCCCGCGGGCCGTGTTGATCAGGAAGGCCGTCTTCTTCATCCGCTTGAGCTGAGGTTCTCCGATCATGTGCCGGGTCTTCTCGTTCAGGGGCATGTGGAGTGACACAAAATCCGAAGCCTCCAGCAGTTCTTCCAGTGTTTCCGCCTTTTCTACGCCGTACTCCGTG
>JAEWRF010000159.1 GCA_023460155.1 Bacillota bacterium
GACCCGTAAAGCGGCCGTCACGGGCCAGGAAAATCTGATGGGCCGGGATTACTATACCCGGTACGAGCCGATCACAGACAGCTCCGGAAAAACAATCGGTGTCTTTTTTGTCGGAAAGCTGATTGCTAATATTCTGAGCATGAAACAGAAGTCTCTTTTGTCCGCCATTTTAGCCGCGCTGTTGTTTGCCTGTGCTTCCATCGCCTTCCTCGTGACCTTTTTCAGGAAGAAGATCACTGAGCCGATAGCTGCAATGTCTGCACTGACCGCCCGTCTTGCCGACGGAGACCTGCATAGTGCGGATCTGACGTTTTCTTCCAAAGATGAAATCGGACAGCTTGCGGAATCGCTTCGGACGATGTCCGCCAGTCTAAACAGTTACATCGGCGATATATCTTTGAATCTGTCAGCGATGGCCGCCGGCGACATGACCGTAAAAATCGAACATGACTATGTGGGCGATTTTGCGCCGATCAAGGAAGCACTGCTGAAAATTTCGGATGCACTCAACCGGACCCTTTCCCAGATCAGACGCTCCGCGGACGAGGTGAACAGCGGTGCCGGTGAGGTATCCTCCGGTTCCCAGCTTCTGGCCCAGGGCACATCGGAGCAGGCGGGCTCCGTCACCGAGCTTTCCGGGACAATCGCTAAGGTTTCGGATACGGTTCGGGATACGGCGGAACAGATCCACGGCATGGCACAGTCCGTTACCCGCGCTGCGGAGGAGCTCAGCGTATCCAATCGAGAGGCTTCTGAGATGCTGGACGCAATGAACGGCATCCGAGAATCCTCGGACCGGATCAAGAAAATCATCAAATCAATCGACGATATTGCGTTCCAAACCAATATTCTTGCTTTAAACGCCGCAGTCGAAGCCGCCCGTGCGGGAGATTCCGGAAAGGGCTTTTCCGTCGTGGCCGACGAGGTGCGAAGCCTCGCCGCGAAGTCCGCCGAATCCTCAAAGGAAACCGCGGCGCTGATTGAAGATTCCCTGGAAAAGGTTCGGAACGGTCTCGCTCTTGCGGACCAAACGGCGAAAAGTTCCGGACAGATCTACAAGACCCTTCTGCAGGTTACCCGAAATATAGAATCCGTGGACCAGTCGTCAAAGGATCAGCTGGAGGAAGTCACCAGAATCAAAAATGGAATGGACCAAATTTCTTCCGTTGTCCAAACGAATTCCGCCACAGCGGAAGAAAGTGCGGCTGCCAGTGAAGAACTGTTCCGGCAGGCGGAACTTCTTCAGCAGCAGGTCAAAAAATTTACGCTCAGGGAGTAGTGACGGGACGGTCGGTGCGGTAAAGCCGTCGTTGCGGTCGCTGGCGGTCGGATCGGGCGGCTCATGGCCGTCTACGGAAAGGACCGGAAGCCGCAATGTTCCCGATATTATGAGATCCTTTGTGGCCGAAACAGATTTGTTTACCGTGCTTGGCGTGGACGGCGTATGTTACTTGCACCAGACCAATTGACTTCTCCGATCGGAACCACGATGAATGTTACCGCATAGCTGCCACCGAGGACGTGAAATGTCACGCTGGCCGTATTATGATCCGGGTTGATTGTGCTGTCGGTAGGTAACTACATCGCGGCGATAGGTAGCCGTGAAATCAGACGACGGTGTGAGATACTAAGAAGAAATAGCTTTTTATCGGTGCGATGTTTCCGTTCCCATTTTCGGTAGATCAAAGGCATTGAAAACCGGCCTTACCTATGTGATGATCGACGTGTACGACAGCAAAAACAAATTCCTCACCCATGCTTCCGTGCGGCTGATCGTTAAGGAAGTGTAGCCGAACGGGAATTCCGCGAGGCAGTACGGATTTTTCTAAACAGAAAGAAAGCAGCGACTAAATAGCCATAGAAACAGCACAGATTCTCAATTAAGGAATCTGTGCTGTTTATTCTGTGTCATTTTGAAGACAGATAGCGGATTATTTCTTCACCATCTGATTTGGAATCTGCATCCCGGCGGCGTCGATCGTATAATTATCCTTATAAATCAGCTGCGAAATTGGCACGATGGAATAACCCTGGGCCTGCAGGGTTTGCAGGACGGTCGGCAGCGCGGCGGGCGTGTTTTTCGCCCCATTGTGGAACAGAACAATCGAGCCGGGCTTCACCCGCTGCAGCACCCGGTCCGAAATTTGCTTCGGGGTAGGGTCTTTCCAATCGAGAGAATCCACATCCCATTGAATCGGGTACATATGCAGTCCGTTGACCGTGTTGACCAGCGCGTTATCGTAATCCCCATAAGGAGGCCGGAAAAGTGCGGGGCTGATTCCGGTTACCGATTTGATCTTATTATTGCATTCCGTTACTTGAGCGGACATTTCGGCAGCGCTGAGCTTTGGCATATGCGGGTGCGTGTTGGAGTGGTTGCATACCTCGTGTCCGGCTGCAGCCAGCGCCTTTACGGAATCCGGGTATTTGTCGACCCATGCCCCGACCACAAAAAATGTGGTTTTCACATTGTATTTCGCGAGAATGTCAATCAGGGTTTGGGTCTCTTCATTTCCCCAGGCTGCGTCGAAGGAAATCGCCACCTTTTTTTCGTCCGTCTTCACGTTATAGATTGGAAGGGCGCGCTTGGACGCCGAGGTCTGCACCGCGAGGATCCCCTGTGTGCCGGCGGTCAGCACAACAGCCGCTGCCAGAACGCAGACCAGAACGGCCAGAATCCTTTTCCCGCTCAATGTCATTACCTTCATAAAAAATTACTCCTTTCCTACCCGAAGCGGAATCCTGCCGAATACGCCGCGGGGATGGCCGGCAGGTTTCCCGCCGTAATGCGGTTCACACGCACCGTATGCGCGCGGCATAACTTCGCCCGACTTCCTCCCAGTCGACTACCTCGAGAAACTGGTCAATGTAATCCGCCCGACGGTTTTGGTATTGAAGATAGTAGGCATGCTCCCACACGTCGAGATTCATCAGCGGAGAAAGCCTGCAGGGCAGGGGTGTGTTCTGATTGGCGGAGGAGATGATCTTCAGCCGCCCGGAGCCGCTGCACGCCAGCCAGGCATAACCGGAGCCGAACGTGGCAAGCGCGCATTTTTTCAATTGAACAAGCATTTGCTCAACAGAACCGAAGCAGGTCAGAATGGCTTCCTCCAGTTTTCCGGAGGGACGGGTTCCGCCGGGAGTCATTATGGAAAAGTACAGCGCGTGATTGTAGACCCCGCCGGAATTGTTCCATACGGCCGTCCGGATCCGGTACGGGAGCCGCCGATTTTCCGTAATCAGACGCTCCAGCGACCAGTCGTGATATGCCGGACATTTTTCGAGCGCCTGATTCAGGTTGTCCACATAGGCTTTGAAATGTTTATCATGGTGCAGCGTGAGCGTCTGCGCGCTGATATGCGGTTCGAGCGCCGTATAGGCATAGGGGAGGGGGGGCAGCTCAAACGGGTAATGACAATTCATCGTTTCCCGACCTTTCCGCTTTTTGTTGCATATATATTCCCGCGCGGCCGGCGATAGTATCGCGCCGCGGCTTCTTTTTCCGGTTTCGACCGGGAGAGGCCGCGACCGCTGCTTCCCGAAAGGAGGCGGAAATTCCGCTGGAAGAAATTGAGTGTTGTTTTCCTGTACGCTCCGTGTTACGATAGGCACATAAAAGTTACACGGTTGTAACAATTAATCGTAAAAAATTACAAACGTGTAATAAAAACGCTGTAACAAAAGGAGAACAAAATGAAAAGGAAAATCGTAGCGTTACTCGTCAGCTTTCTTGTTGCCGGAAGCGTCGGCGTCTACGCCAAGAATAACGCTTCCGCTCAGACGGCAAACACCGCAAGCCGAAGCACCGTTCCCACTTCCACATGCAACGGAGCCGGTGTTTCCCCGCAGTATCAGGTAGTGGTCGGAAATTCCTCTTCCACCTGCCCGAACTCCAACGTGCTGAAAACAACATCGTCCGCTCCGTCCTCCAAGGCGGCTTCGGTCAGCCCGGTTTCCAAAACGGCTTCCTCCTGCCCGAAGACGGCGGCAAATACGGCCTCCGCTGCTCCGAGCTGCTCTCAGAAATCCACCTGTGCCGGTAACACGGCTTGCGCCAATTCCCAGCAAAGCTGTGCGCAGAACAACTGCCTGAAGAACGGAACCATCTGCACGGTGCAACTTAACTGCTCGAACGGCAGCTGCAGCTCCTATAACGACTATGTTAACGCTCTGCTCAAAAGCATGACCAACGGTTCCTGCAGTCAGCCGACCCTGTCTTCCAGCAAGGCGCCGTCTACCTCTAGTAAGGCACCGTCCTCTTCTTCTTCCAATTCCGGAACAACATCGAGTAAGGCTCCTTCTGCAAGTTCGGGATCCAGTTATTCCAGCTTCCAGAATCAGGTGCTCGCTCTGGTCAATCAGCAGCGCGCCGCCAACGGCCTCAAGGCTCTTTCCATGGATTCCGCACTGACGAAGACGGCAACGCTTAAGTCGCAGGATATGGCGAAGCTCGGATATTTCGACCACACCTCGCCGACCTACGGCTCCCCGTTTGACATGATGAAGCAATTCGGCATTACCTACCGCGCGGCCGGCGAAAACATCGCAATGGGCCAGACCTCTCCGCAGCAGGTTATGCAGGACTGGATGAATTCTCCGGGCCATAGAGCCAACATCCTGAATTCCTCCTTTACGAAACTCGGCGTCGGCATCGCACAGAATTCCAGCGGCCAGTATTATTGGACGCAGCAGTTTATCGGCTAAATGAATCGTGCCGGCGCAGGCCGGGCAGGCTCCTTCCGGAGCCCGCCCGGCTTTTTTGCGCCTGATGGGAAGAAATCGGCTTTCGGCGCTTGCATTTTGCGGAGCGGACGGATAAGATGAAGAAAAGACGGCCGAAAGGGAGGATGCTTTATGCCGGAAGGCGATTGGATGAAAAAGCTTCAGCAAATGGCGGACGAAAGCAGCCGGATCGTGTTTTTCGGAGGTGCGGGCGTTTCAACGGAGAGCGGGATCCCCGATTTCCGCAGCGAGGACGGGCTGTACCGTCAGCACTACCGGTATCCGCCGGAGGTCATGCTCAGCCACAGCTTTTATGAAGCTCACACGGAGGAGTTTTTTCGGTTTTACCGGGACAAAATGCTATATCTTGACGCCGAACCGAACGCGGCCCACCAGAAGCTGGCTGAGCTGGAACGGGCGGGGAAGCTGTCTGCGGTTGTGACGCAGAACATTGACGGTCTGCACCAGAAGGCAGGCAGCCGGAACGTGTTTGAACTGCACGGTTCGGTTTTGCGCAATTTCTGCGTCCGGTGTGGAAAACCCTACGGCGCCGAATTTATCCGGGACGGCAGCGGAATTCCCCGGTGCGAATGCGGCGGCGTGATCAAGCCGGACGTTGTGCTCTATGAGGAGGGCCTCGATCAGGATGTGATCCTCGGTGCGGTTGACGCAATCCGGCGGGCGGATATGCTGATTATCGGGGGAACCTCACTGGTGGTGTACCCGGCAGCCGGGCTTGTGGATTATTACCGGGGGAAGCGCCTGGTGGTGATCAATAAATCGGCCACCTCGCAGGACTCCGCCGCGGATCTCGTCATTCAGGAAAGCATCGGGAAGGTGCTTGGCGCCATCCGGGTTTCTCAGCCTGAGGCATAAGGGAAATGCCTTGAAATCCCCCGGTGGGTCAGGTATAATTATGGAAGAATCTGTCGGATTTCAGTGGGGTCCAAAAACACTTTCCGGGGAGGAATCAGATTGAAAAAGATTGCGGCGGCTGTTTTGAGCCTTGCCTGCGTTCTGTTGGCACTGCCCGTGGGGATTCCCGCACGGGCGGCCACCGCTTCAGGGACGGCCGTGACCATCGACATGCACGGAACCCGGACCTTTATCGGCCCGGATGCGGACTGGGGCAAGAAATGGGACGGGGATAATTTTACGGATGTCACGGGCAAAGATGTCACTTCCGACGAGATCCAGGGGGATCTGACGGTCAAATCCGGCAACGTCGGCGATATTCGCATGGGTACGTCTGGCTACAGCCTTAATGTTCAGGGCGGCACCATGCAGGATGTCGGCTGCGAAGGGGATGCCACCGTAACGGGCGGCACCATGAAATCCCTGGAGGCGGACGATGATATCAAAATCAGCGGAGGAACCATCCGGCACGATGTGCTTTCCGATTCGGGCGAGGTGACCTTGAGCAGTACGGTCAGCATCGGAGGCAATGTGACAGGGAAAGACGTCACGTTCGGTTCGGGGGTCAAGGCGAGCATCGCGGGAACGGTTAAGGGAACGGAGAATATCCTCCTCAACGAGTGCAGCCTGACGGTGAAGTCCATCGACGGAGACGATAAGGCGACCCTTGAGATCAAGGATTACAAGGAAAAGCTGCCCGATATTGAAAATATGAGCGGTGTCGTGGTGGATTCCAACTGCAAAGCGATTGCGGGCAGTAATCTTACGCTGGACTGCCTGAACATAAAAAAGGACGCGACGTTTATCACAGCCTACGCGTTGGATCTGGATTCCCTGTATGGCCCGGGCACTCTGACCTATCAGGCGGGCAAAATGACCGTTCACTCGGAAATCCAGGACGATCCGCTTCTGATTTTCAGCAGCCCGGTTCAGAGCGGGACAACCGTGTTCAAGGCGGACGCGGGCACGGTAACCGACACGGACGTTGAGATATACGATTATATTCTTGACTCGGACCGGGAGGGAAGTTACGATGTTTTTAAACTGAAAAGCTTCGCGGCGGACGGCCTGACGCTGGACCGTTC
>JAEWRF010000160.1 GCA_023460155.1 Bacillota bacterium
ATACCCATGTGTCTCTGCTTCCTTTCAAAAAACTGTGGATGGATATTGAGCTAATTATACCATCCCTGAATTAGAAATGATTAAATTGGAATTAAGAAAGGCAAATAATGCCAAAAATTCCATCGGGATAATTTTCCGGTTCTTCTTCATTTTTCTTTCCTGCCGATTCATACTATTGAGGAAGAAATCTTACGAAAGAAAAATGGAACCCGTCCGGATTTTTGCCGCTTTGTCTTTATCAGAATTTATATGCCACAGGAGGAAAAGTCATGCTTCTGAATGAATTGCTGCAGGATCTTGCGTATACCTCTTCAGACGGCCGGAATCCGGAAATAACGGGAGTGGTCTGCGATTCCCGGCAAGTGACGGCCGGCAGCCTTTTTGTCTGCCTCTGCGGCTCCCGCGTGGACAGCCACGCATTTGCAGCTCAGGCGGAGGAGGCGGGCGCAGCCGCGATTTTGGTTCAGCACAACGTAGAGGTAAAAAGTGTCTGCGTAGTGACGGTGGAGGATACACGCCGGGCGCTGGCATACGTCTCTGCGGCATGGTTCCGCCACCCCGCGGCGGAGATGACTATGATCGGCGTAACCGGAACGAAGGGAAAAACAACCTCGACGTATATGATCCGGTCGATTCTGGAGGCGGGGGGGATTAAAACCGGTATAATCGGAACCATCGGGGCGGAGATCGGAAACGAACTGATTCAGACAAATAACACGACCCCCGATTCCTACGATGTTCAGCGGTTTCTTCGGAAAATGGCGGACGCCGGCTGCCGGGCGGTCGTAATGGAGGCGTCCTCCATCGGCCTTCGCGACCACCGCGTCGACGGCTTTTCCTTTGACTACGGCCTGTTCACGAACTTTTCGCCCGACCACGTGGGCGGGAGCGAGCACAAAGATCTTGAGGAATATATGCAGTGCAAGAGCCTGCTGTTCCGCCAGTGCCGGATTGGGATCGTCAATATCGACGACGAGAGCTGGCAGGGGATCACGGCCGGTCACACCTGCGCGCTGGAGACCTACGGCTTTTCCGGGAGCGCCGAGCTGCGCGCGAAAAACGAGAGCAAGCTTTCCCGGCCCGGGTATCTCGGCACGCACTTTGAGCTGGAGGGGCGGCTGAACTTTTCCGTGGACGTGGATATTCCGGGTCATTTCAACGTTTATAATGCCCTCGGTGCCGTCGCCGTTTGCCGGCATTTTCCGGTCACGGAGCAGAATATCCGCGACGGCCTCAACACCGTGAAGGTCAAGGGACGGGTGGAGCCCGTGCCGGTACCGGGGAAATACACGTTGCTGATCGATTATGCACACAATGCCGTCAGTATGGAAAATATCCTTGAAACGCTGAGAGAATACCATCCGAGCCGCCTGGTCTGCATGTTCGGGGCGGGCGGGAACCGGCCGCGCGGGCGCCGCTTCGATATGGGTGAGGTCTGCGGCCGTCTTGCGGACCTTTCCGTGATTACGGAGGACAATTCCCGCTTTGAGGACGTGATGGACATCATCGCGGATATCAAAACCGGCATCGATAAAACCGGCGGAAAATATGTCGTGATTCCAAATCGGAAGCAGGCCATTAAATACTGTATGGAAAACGCGCAGGAGGGGGACATTGTCGTCCTCGCCGGAAAAGGACATGAGGATTACCAGGAAACCCGGGGCGTAAAAACGCACCTGGATGAGCGCGAGGTCGTCGCAGACGTCCTTGCGGGAAGGCTGTGAGGTGCTTTTTATGAAAATGACTGCGGAAGAAATCGCGGAGGCCTGCGGCGGGCGTCTGCTTTGCGGAGATCCGGAAACGATCGTTACCTCCGTGACGACGGACAGCCGGAAAACGGAGCCGGGCTCGCTTTTTGTACCCATTATCGGAGAGAGAACCGATGCTCACATGTTTATCCATGCAGCTCTTGCCGGCGGCTCGTCCGCTGCGTTTACTCAGGAGCACGCGGCCATGAACGACGAAAAGCCATGGATCGCCGTTGACAATACCCTGGAGGCGCTGCAGCGTCTGGCGGTGTTCCACCGGAAGAAATTCGAGGTTCCCATCGTCGGCATCACCGGAAGCGTAGGCAAAACAACCACGAAGGAAATGGTGGCCCTTGCCCTCTCCGCGGGCCTGAACGTCATGAAGACCCGCGGCAACCTGAACAGTCAGGTCGGCCTGCCGCAGACGCTGCTGGAGCTTTCCGAGGAGCATCAGGCGGCGGTCATTGAGATGGGCATGAGCAATTTCGGAGAAATGAGCCGCCTTGCGCGCATTGTTGAGCCGGCCTGCGCCGTAATCACAAATATCGGCATTTCCCACATCGGCCAGCTGAAAACGAAGGAAAATATCCTGCGCGAAAAGCTGCACATCACCGACCGCTTCCGCGAGGATGCCGTGCTGTTCCTGAACGGGGACGACGAAATGCTCGCCGCACTGCGCGGGAAGGTTCCGTACACGACCGTATTTTATGGTACGGGCCCGGAATGTGATTTCCGCGCGGAGGAGGTGCGGACCGAGGGCGAATCGATCTCCTTCCGGTATCATACCCCGAAAGGGGAGACCGGGCAGGTGGTGCTTCCCGTTCCCGGCATGCACCATGTTTCCGACGCGCTCGCCGGGCTTGCGGTTGCCTCTCATTTCGGCATCGCCGCCGCGGATGCGGCTTTGACCCTTGGCTCCTACCGCCCCCTTGCCATGCGCCAGATGATCTATCACGTCAATGAAATCACGCTGATTGACGACTCCTACAACGCAAGTCCGGATACGGCAAGGAGCAGTCTGCAGGTGCTTTCCTCCTTTCAGACCGGCCGCCGGGTCGCCGTGCTGGCCGATATGCTGGAGCTCGGCGAGTATTCGGAGCAGGCCCATTTTGACGTCGGCGCCGCCGCCGCAAAGGCCGGAGTGGATATCCTGATTACGGTCGGGGAACGCGCCGAAGCGATCGCGAAGGGCGCCCGCTCGGTCGCCCCGGAGATCGACTGCCGTGTTCTGCCGGCGGACAATGCCCGGGCGATTCAGGTGCTGAAATCGATCCTTACCGCCGGGGATGCAGTTCTTATTAAGGGCTCGCGCGGTATGAAGACGGAAGAGATCGTGCGTTCTTTACTGTGATTCGGTAGTATATGGCATAACTTACAATTTCTATGAAGCTTATCTGTTAAAACCATGCAAATTTTCAATTTATGCCCTCGCTCCTCTTGCTATTGTAACCAATATGTGATAAGATGTAACCAATTTGTAACGATTGTAAACATCATGTCATAAATTGCAGCGGAGGTACGGGATGCAGAAGAAACACCTTTTGTGCTTTCTCATGGGACTGACCGTCAGCGTATGCGGGCTGATTGCGGTTTCTTTACATACGGTGCAGCCTGCTCAGGCTGCCGAGGTAAAAACAGGGACAGGCCTGGCGGAACATGTTCTGATGGCGAATGACGAGGGCTGGCAGTATCAGTACGGGTGCTACGGGCAGTTTGTCGGCGGCGTGCGTGCTACCGACTGCTCCGGACTCATTAAATCCTACTTCTGGTGGACAGGGGATAAAACGAATCCGAATCCCGGCCTGAGGAGCGTTCCCGCAAGCTCGGAATCCATGTTCAGTGCGGCGAGCGCCAAGGGAAGAATCAATCTTTCCGATCCGAAGTCCCTTCCGCGCGTCCATGGCCTGATTCTTTACAGCCCCGGTCATGTGGGAGTTTATGTCGGAGACAATATGGAAGTGGATAACCGGGAGTCCGGCGAAAATATTCTTTACCGCTCCGTAATCGGCGGGCGGTATCACTGGCAGTACTGGCTGAAGATTCCTCAGCTCAAATATCCTACGACCGGTTTTGTCACATTCAACGGTGACAAATATTATTATGAAAACGGGCAATATGTCGTCAACACCACGCGTACCATCGGCGGCAAGGTCTATTCGTTCGATGATTCCGGCGCGGTGGTGTCTGAAACTTCGAAATCCTGATTACAACTTCTCGTTGCGAATGCAACGCAAATACAACTGCTTTTTGCCGATAAGGCAGGAACGGCTCCCTCGAATTTTCGAGGGAGCCGTTCCTCTGTTCTGCGCTACAGAGTCAGCGAGATCTGATATTTTTTCAGCCAATAGTTCATTTGGAGCAGATAGGCGATCATCTGCGGCCCGGCCATCAGCTGTCCAAACCAGGGTTTTCCGTAATCCGATTGTGCCGCCAGCAGCTTTTCCACAGCTTCCGGTGCCACAAGCTGGTGAATCGGCTCCGTTTCGTCCAGCATGACCCTGGTCAGGCGCTGCTTGAGCAGCTGTTCGTAGCCCGGGTTGTGCGTTTTGGGGTAGGGACTTTTTTTGCGCATGCGCACGTCTTCTGGAAGCCAATCCGCGGCCGCGTCGCGCAGCAGGCTTTTCCCGACCCCGTTGTGGCATTTATACGACCAGGGCGCATTGAACACATATTCGACAATCCTGTGGTCTGCATAGGGAACGCGAACCTCCAGGCCGCTTGCCATGCTCATCCGATCCTTCCGGTCCAAAAGCGTGGTCATAAACCAGTTGATGTTCAGAAAGGAGATTTCCCGGCGGCGCTTTTCCTGCGGATCCTCGCCGTCCAATGCCGGTACGGCGGCAACGGATTCTTCATATCGCCGGTTCACATACTCTTCCAGGTTCAGCGCCTCTGCAATTTCCGGCTTTAAGAGGGAGGTCCGTACGGAGAGGTCGGGGGACCAGGGGAAGCAGTGCCCCTCAAAGGCTTCTTTTTTGTGGAACCAGGGGTATCCGCCGAAAATTTCGTCCGCACATTCTCCGCTGAGAGCGACGACATGCCGCTTTTTCACTTCGCGGCAGAAATAGAGCAGGGAGGAGTCCACGTCTACCATTCCGGGCAGGTCTTTGGCATCCACCGCTTCGTAAAGACTGTCGGCCAGACTTTCGTTATCGCACTGCAGACAGGTGTGGTCCGTTCCGCAGTACCGTGTCATTTCCAGCGCCCAGGGGCTGTCGGCGTCCGGCTGGAACGCCGTCGGGTGAAAATAACGGTCGTTCCCGCTGAAATCGAAGGAGTAGGTGGAGAGCACCTCTCCCTTTTTGGCGCAGTTCCGCGAAACGAGCGATGTGACGATGCTTGAATCCAGCCCGCCCGAGAGAAACGTGCACAGC
>JAEWRF010000161.1 GCA_023460155.1 Bacillota bacterium
CGCCGACGGAGTTGCGGGAGTCGCTACGCTGAAGGCTCTGGGGATCAATTCCTCCGGCGGCAGCTCGGGCGGCGGCGCGGGCGGCTACAGCAGCAACGACGTCAATCTGCTCGCCAAGGTGATCTCCGCCGAGTCGCGCGGGGAACCGTACAACGGTCAGGTGGCGGTCGGGGCGGTCATCCTGAATCGGGTCGGTCACCCCTCCTTCCCGAACACGCTCGCTGGCGTCATCTATCAGCCGGGCGCGTTCTCCTGTCTGAAGGACGGCGGCATCAACGCGGCCATCGCGGACTCCGCCTACAAAGCCGCGCGCGACGCGATCAACGGCTGGGATCCTTCCGGCGGAGCCATCTACTATTATAACCCCGCAAAATCCACAAGCAAGTGGATTCTCTCCCGCCCGGTGATCATAGTCATCGGCGATCACCGCTTCTGCAGTTAGGCGGACCGAGTCCGTTTTCAAGGACCCGGCGTTTCGCGGGGTGTTAATTGTATGCTTAGCTTGCCGGGATGGTTTTTACAAATACCGATTATTACAAAAAGGGTGGGGAAGCAAGTCCGTTTCAAGAGCCCGCTAATATTTAGAGCAAATTAAAAGGGAAGCGTACCCGTAAGCGAAGGGCACGCTTCTTGTTTTCTCATTCTGGAGTCGTTGGTGCCGAAGAAAAAAAGGCGCTTTGCGTCCGGAACGGTCTGAGGACTGCTCCCGCCGTCTTTTACAGCTTCGGCATTTGTCGGTACTATCCCGGCAAACAAAGCTCAAAATCTGCGCCGAGTATAACGCCGGGTCCTTGAAAACGGACTTGGCCCGCTAATAGAGGAACGGAAACAGCCGCCATGTTCTCCGACTGTACTCTTCGTATTTTTCACCGAAATGCTCCCGCAAAGCCTTTTCCTCCGTGCGGATCCGATAGCCGTAGATCAGAGCCGCAATCAGGGCCGCGGCGATGAGTCCCGGCCAGGAGCGGAGGCCCAGCGGAAAGCCGATCAGCTGCATAATACTTCCCGTATATGCCGGGTGGCGGATCACCCGATAGGGCCCGCCCTCGATCAGCTTCTGCTCCTCTTTTGTCTGAACGGAAAGAGTAAAAAAGCGGCCCAGCGTATGGACAGCCCAGAAGCGCACAGCCGTGCCGAGGAAAAGCAGGGCGATTCCAATAGAATAGAACGGTGCGGGCAGCGTATGCCCGAACGGAATCCAGGCCACAAACAGAGACAGCCAGAAGCCGAGGATAATCACCGGCTTGGAGCCTCGGTCCGATTTTTCTTTTTGGCCTTTGCTGTTTTTGCCCGACAGAAACAGCAGGGCAAATTCCGTAGCAACAAACAGAAGAAACGCACATTCAAAAACGTTTCTCTGAACAACGGACCCAAACCAGTCTAACTCGAACATAGGCGAAACTCATCATCCTTTCCGATCCTCCTGCTATGAAAAAGAACAGCCCCCTGAGCGGAGGCTGTTCGGTCCGTCGTACTTATTTTTTGAAATCGGTGAAAAGCTGAATGATCTGCTTATCGTATGCCTTGTCCCCATCGCCGGCCGCGGTGTTTTTGAAGATCATCAGGTATTTTCCGCTGCCGGAAACGGCGGCGTTCACCTGCTGCCCGAGAATGGTGAGCTTACCGCTGCTTTTCACTTCGGCCATCGCCTTCTGCGCCACAGCGTTCAGCGACGAGGGATCGTACTCGTAAAGCTCGACCGTCACGTTGTTTTTGCCGCCGTTGTTGCCGTAAACATAGCGGTCTCCCTGTTTGGCGCCGATCACATCGGCCTGCATGGAAGTCGGCGTTCCGGAGAGCTGAGCGGCCGCGGTCAGGTATTTTTCAAGCCCCGCGAGACTGTCGTCATAGCTGCCGGCGCTCACCTGAGAGGAAACCGCCGAAGATGCCTGCGAGGACGCTCCCCCGGGAAGCCCGCCGACGTTCCCGACTCCGCACCCGGAAAACAGCACGGCCATTCCGGCCGCCAGAGAAATAATCCAATATTTTTTCATGAAATACAATCCGCCCTTTTCAGCATTAATCCGCAGGCGCCGGATTTCGGGCCGCGGGGAATTTCCGTTTCCCCTATTATCCGATTTTTCCCCCGATTTGTCAACCTGCGCTTTTTGCGTCCCCAGGCCTTAGTATGACCTGTTCCTTGCCGTAAAAACCCGCTGCCGCCTTGTTTCTCCAATCGTTCGGGTCCTGCGTCACATCGTTCTCGAACAGCAGCGCCGGCTTATAGGCGTGCTCCGCCACGGTCACCTGCTTCTGCTCCGGATCCAGGTATGCGGCAAGCCGCTGCCGTTCCTCCCGGTCAAATCCCCTGGCTTCTCCGCTCAGCAGGGATTTCGACGCGCTGACGCTTGCGGGAAGCTGCGTAAACACCGCCTTGCCGTTTGCTCCCTTCTGCACCCTGCACAGGCCCACACAGGCGCACAGGAACAGAAGGACGGCCGCGGCGGCAAAGCGCGGCAGATTCCTTCCCAGGCTTTCCGCGGAGCCTTTCAGGAAGACCAACAGCGACGGCGCTTCGGCTTTTTCCGCTCTGCGCGCCAGCCAGCCGCAAAAATACAGCAAAAAGTTCAGGGTAAATATGTAATAGCTGAAATAGATTATATTGATAAGGCGTTCCGGCAAGTCGATGCCGATGGCATAAAACGGAGGCGCCGCCTGCGCGCTGTAAAGCAGAAACAGAAAAGCTCCCGCAAGGAACGGATGCCGGAACGAATACGGAGAGCGGCGGGCAATCGAATACAGGAAGGGCGTGAGAAAAATCCAGAAGATCACAACCGGGAGCGTTGTCGCGTTGAAGATGCTGTAAGCGCCGAACACAATCCCGAGGAAGATCGCTTTAACCGCGCTGGGCGAACCGACGGAGGCCTGCCGGACCCCATTCCCCGGAGCTGCGGCGCTGACAAGGAGCGCCGCCAGAACGGTGAGAAACAGCAGCGCATACAGCAGAAAGCGCTTTTTTGCGGCCGCGCGGTAAATCAGAACGGCCAGAAGAATCAGCGAAACGGTCAGCGCCGTCGTATAGTTTCCGCCGCCGATGATAAACGCCAGAGGAAACGAAACCGCCCGACACAGAATTTTCACTCCGCCCCTTTGTGTTTTTTCCGCCAGCAGCAGGAGCCCGAACAGAACAAGCGCCAGCGAATAAAAGAACGTATAATAGATTCCGCCGTTGTACCAGTAAAAGCCCTCCACCGGCGAATAGGTGAATTGAATGGAAACAAAAGCGAGCAGGAATGCGATCAGGCGGAATTCATAGCGGTCTGCCCCCATCACCCCGCGCAGGAGGCCGCGGAGTAGGAAGAGGGTTCCTCCGATATAAGCCAGCAGCAGCAGAACCGGGGTACACCGGTAAGCCGTTTCGCCGAACGACGCCGGCTGAAGCGCCATGAGGAAAACCGCCGAAAACGACCCCTGCCAGGTGCGGTAGGCGCTCCCCGCCACGCCTGCCGCCGCGGAAAGAACGGCAGCGGGCGAGCCCGTGCTCTTTAACATCTGACGGACCGCCTGTCCGTAAGTGAAATCATCCGCGCAGGGGTGGTCGTAAATTCCGATCAGCAGCATCGGTATTACGGCCAGAAGCAGAATGATTCCCGCGGCGGCGGCCGCTTTTCTCATACTGCTGTTCTTTTCAACAGTTCCCAAAATTTTCTCCTCTTCCCTGTTTTTCTTAATGGTAACACCGGAATGTAAAAATGGCAAATGTTCTCGCGTTGAAATTATGAACTTTTTATAAGCTCGTTGCACGCTGGAAAATTTGATGCTATACTGGAAACCGAGGATTGGAAAGGGGTTTTTTCATGCTGATATACAATCTTCTGCTTTTGCTGACCGTCGTGCTGGGGATCCTCCTGTGCGAATGGAAAAAATGCAAGCGGAACGACTTACTGTTTCTTGTCACGGTTTCGGTTGCAATGATCGTTATTTCTTCCCTGCGGGCCCATACGGTCGGTATTGATTACGACATGTACGCGGGCTATTACAAACTGGTGCACGACGGCGGACTGGCCTATCTGTTCGGCGGCAACAACACCTACCGGGCGGAACCCGGCTTCAGCCTGCTGAATTATATTGTTTCGCGCTTTACGCCGGACGTCCGCGTGTTTATGGCGGTGGTTTCCGTTCTGATCACAACATTGACCGCCGTGCTGGCCTACAAGTATTCGCCTATTCCGTGGATGACCATGTACATCTACGCTTCCTTCGGTTTCTTTGAGAACACGCTCAGCTTTATCCGGCAGTCAATCGCCATCGCGATTTTCCTGTTCGCGGTGCCCTATCTGATGAAGCGGAAATTCGTGCCCTACCTGCTGATCGTCATTCTGGCCGCATTGTTCCACAAATCTATGCTGATCATGATCGTAGCGTACTTTGTCGCTTTTCTCCCGGTCAACTGGAAAACACTCACGGCCTATGCGGTCGGCACAGGAGTGATTATGGCGGTTTCATGGCCGCTGTTCCAGTTTGTAACCAAATACATATTCACCTATTACGCCACGCAGCAGGGTCTCTACTACGTTGTCGTCGGCAGGGACTGGAACACGGCGGTGGTGCCGGTGCTGACGGCCGTCGTCGCGGTGATTCTGACGAAGCCGCTCCTGCGGCGGAACCCGGCGAATCTGGCGCTGATCAACTTTTCGATCTTTTCCGCAATTCTCTTTATTATGACCTGCCAGCGATTCCTGTTCCAGCGGGTCGGCACCATGTTTTTCACCACAGCCATCCTGCTGATTCCGGAAATACTGAAGAGTGTCGGGATAGATTCCGAACAGGAAGAAGAATACGCTCAGATGAAGACCTCCCTGAAAAAGCAGGGCTCTGCTTCCAATCGGAAGGCCTATGAGGAAAGCCGGAAACTGAAGTCCTCGCTGAACACCCGCAAATACGTCTACTACTATTCCGCCGGGTCCGTCCTTTTTATCGGCTTCCTGTACAGCACGTTCCTGCTGCTGGCAAACCGAATCAACCAGATTCCCTATAAATTCTTCTTTTAGAATCTGCTTTTCGCTCCTTGAATACAGCAAGCCCCCGGCCTGGAAAACCAGCCGGGGGCTCTTTTTAATTGCGTAGTAATTTTGCGGTTGTGCGATTTATCGGCGGTTTGCGTCACCGAACCAGCGCGTACATGCAGGAGTCGTATAC
>JAEWRF010000162.1 GCA_023460155.1 Bacillota bacterium
GACTTCAAAACCGACGCGAAGCTGCGCGCGGCTCTGCATGAGCGCACCGGGCAGTCGACCACGCTGCTGGTCGCGCAGCGCATTTCCAGCATCATGTACGCGGATCAGATCATCGTGCTGAACAACGGGCGCATCGTCGGCAGAGGTACGCATCAGGAGCTGATGAAAAACTGCGAGGTCTACCGTGAGATCGCGCTGTCGCAGCTCAGCAAGGAGGAACTTGCATGAGTGAACCGAACAAAAGCACGCCCTCCCGCCGCCCGGGAGGTTTCGGGGGGCATATGGGCGGAGGAGCCGCTGTGCCGGGCGAAAAGGCAAAGAATTTCCGCCAGACCATGATGAAGCTGCTCCATTACATGAGCGACTACCATATCCCTCTGATTATCGTACTGGTTTTTGCGGCCGCATCTTCGGCGTTCTCCATCCTCGGGCCGAAGATTCTCGGCAAGGTGACCACCAAGCTCTTCGAAGGACTGATGGCCTATTCCCTCGGAACAGGCCTTCTGACGGATTTCGGGTACATCCGGCACTACATCATCCTGCTCGTCGTGCTGTACCTGCTCTCGGCCATGCTCTCCTACGTTCAGAGCTACATCATGTCGCGCATTTCCATGAAAATGACCTATAAGCTGCGCCGGGACATCATGGAAAAAATCAACCGGATGCCTCTCCGCTATTTTGATTCCCGGACTCACGGTGAAACGCTCTCGCTCGTGACAAACGATATCGATACCATCTCGCAGACGCTCAACCAGTCTCTGACCCAGCTGATCACCTCGGTTGCGACGATCGTCGGCGTGCTGATTATGATGCTTTCCATCTCCTGGCTCATGACGCTGGCAAGCTTCCTGATTCTGCCGCTCTCGGCGTTCCTGCTCTCCGTCATCATCAAACCGGCGCAAAAGCAGTTCCGGCAGCAGCAGGAGTACCTCGGCCACATCAACGGGCAGGTGGAGGAAAATTACTCCGGACACAACGTCGTTCAGGCATTCAACGGCGAGGCAAAAGCCGTGGAGACCTTTAAGAAAAATAACGAAAAGCTGTATGAATCGGCGTGGGTCTCCCAGTTTTTGACCGGCATGATGATGCCGGTGATGACCTTCGTGGGCAACCTCGGCTATGTAATGGTATGCAGCCTCGGCGGTTATCTCGCGGTGAAAAAGGCCATCTCGGTCGGCGACGTGCAGGCGTTCATCCAGTATGTACGCTCGTTCACCCAGCCGATTTCACAGGTCGCAAATATCATGAATACGCTCCAGTCCACCGCCGCGGCCGCGGAGCGCGTGTTCGAATTTCTGGATGAAGACGAGGAAACGAAGGAAACCTCCACTCCTGTTTTGCCCGAGGATGTCCGCGGGGACGTTTCGTTCGACCACGTTCATTTCGGCTATACGCAGGATAAGATCATCATCAACGACTTTTCGAGCGATATCCATGCGGGGCAGTCGATTGCCATCGTCGGGCCGACCGGCGCCGGAAAATCAACCATCATCAAGCTCCTGATGCGCTTCTACGACATCAACAGCGGCGACATCCGCATTGACGGACACTCCATTCAGGATTACACCCGGAACGGCCTGCGCAGCATCTTCGGCATGGTTCTGCAGGATACCTGGCTGTACCACGCGAGCATTCTTGAAAACATCCGCTACGGTTCTTTCAATAAGAGCGACGCGGAGGTGATCGCCGCAGCAAAAGCAGCCCACTGCGACGAGTTTATCCGCGCGCTGCCGGACGGCTACAACATGGAGCTGAATGAAGACGCCTCCAACATCTCTCAGGGTCAGAAGCAACTTCTGACCATTGCGCGCACGATTCTTTCCGACCCGAAAATTCTCATTCTCGACGAAGCAACCAGCTCGGTTGACACGCGCACCGAGGTCATGATCCAGAAGGCGATGGACGCCCTGATGAAAAACCGCACCAGCTTCGTCATCGCGCACCGCCTTTCTACCATCCGCAATGCCGATCTGATTCTTGTCATGAAGGACGGCGACATCATCGAGCAGGGCAATCACGGCGAACTGCTTGCGAGAGGCGGCTTCTACGCCGGCCTGTACCAGTCCCAGTTTGAAAACGGAGACGAGGAAGAAACGGGATAAATCCGGCTTTGGCCGCCACAAAATACAATTTACAGAAAGAGAGGCTCTCTGCCATGAAGAAAAAGCTGAAAACAGGATTAATCCTGCTGCTGTCCGTCGTCGTGATCGGAGGCTGTGCGGGTGCATTCTACTATTTTTCATCCAATGCGAACCTTTTGAAAACCGACAATGCCCGCGTGACCGCCAAGATGGTTACGGTTTCGGGGCTTTCCTCCTCCCGCCTGCTGGAATGGAATGTCGCGAAGGGGGATCTTGTAGCTAAAAATGAAGTGCTCGGCCGCCAGGAGACCCTTCCGGTCATCACCTCCCCGGTGGACGGCACCGTTGTAAAATGCGACGTCGTCGCGGGCGAGGCGGCCACGCCGGCAACCCAGCTCGCCGTGATTGCCGAAACGGACGACATGTACATCGGCGTCAACATTGAGGAGACGGAAATCGCGAAGGTTGCCGTCGGCCAGGACGTCGACGTGACGATCGACGCGTACGGCGGCCGGGTCTTCCACGGGAAGATCACGGAGATCGACTCCGTTACCCAGACCTATTTCTCCAACGGCCTGACCAGCTTTTCGACCAGCGGAGACTACACGAAGGTCACCCAGCTGATTCCGGTCAAGGTTGTCATCGACAATCCTGACGAACTTCCGATGGTCTACGGCATGAACTGCGAAGCCGCTATTCACCTGCACTGAGAAGGAGGGGATCCGAATGAAAAAAGGAATTGCAACGATTCTGTGCGCAGCGGTGCTCGTTTCCGCACTGACCGCCTGCGGCGGCTCGGATGAACGGCTCAACGTGACAACGGCAAAGGTTAAAAACACGGGCACCCTGCTGGCAGCGGATTACATCGGGACGATCCACGCAGCGTCTGCGATGGCGGTCTATTCCACCGTCTCCGCGAAGGTCGCCTCGGTTAACGTGAAGCTCGGGCAGCAGGTGAAAGCGGGCGACATTCTGATGCAGCTTGACACCTCCGACGCCGCCCTTGCGCTGAAACAGGCACAGGCCGCGCTCGAAACCGCCAATATCAGCGCCGACAAGGTCGGCGCCGCAGCCAACCCGCAGGCCGCGCAGCAAACCTCTCAGGTGCTTGCCGCCGCGCAGAACGAACTGCACGACGCCCAGGCGAATTACGCCCTGATTAAAAAGCAATATGACCAGAACATACTGACCGCCTCCGCACAGGCAGCCTACGACCAGGCGAAGAACGCATATACCAAGACGAGCCTGATGGTCTCGACGGGTGCAGCCAGTCCGAACGACCTGAAACTTGCGCAGGATGCCCTGAACAGCGCTTCCGCGCAGTTGGAAAGTGCGAAGGCTGCCGCGCAGAACACGCTGAACGCGGCGGATACCCGGCAGAAAAACGCGCAGAATGCCCTGAATTCTGCAGAGCAGAACAGCGCGCTGACCCAGCAGACGGTCAACCCGGACAATGCGGCGGCTGCCAAGGCCGGGGTAAAATCCGCGGAGGCCGCCGTACAAGTCGCGCAGAAGCGCATCTCGGACTCCACCGTCCGGGCCGCGATCGACGGGACCGTCGGCACGGTGAACGTGAAGGCCGGCGACATGGTGTCCCCCCAGCTCCCGGCGTTCCAGATTTCCGGTAACGCGGGCATGGAAGCCGATGTCAATGTGACGGAAAACCGAGCCCTGAAGCTGACCGTCGGCTCTAAAGCCACCGTATACCCCGCGTCCGGCGGCAGCCCGATTGTGGGAACAGTCAGCGAGATTTCTTCCATGGCCTCCGGGCAGAGCGGTCTGTTCCCGGTCAAAATTCTTCTGACCGACGGACAGAAGCTGATGGACGGCATGCAGGCGACCATTCATTTCCCTGAAACCGACACTCCGGGAACCGTTCTGGTCCCCGCCCGCTCCGTCCTGAACCGGGATGGAAAGAGCGTCGTCTTCGTCGCGCGGAACGGAAAAGCCGCTGAAGTCGCCGTCATCTCCGGCGAAACACAGGGAGCCTATGTCTCCGTGAAAGGTCTTTCCGGCAGCGACGAAGTTCTTGTGCAGGGTGCAGACAAGGCCAAGAGCGGTGACGATCTGCACATTATTTCCAATGCAAACGGATAAGGGAGGATTTAAAATGAAAAAACGCCTTCTGCCCAGCTTCGCAGCCGTATGTCTGCTGCTCGCCTTCTGGTCGTCCTCCGCCTTCGCCGCGGAGGCGTGGGAAGTGCGGGGCGTCGACTACGCCGACATCGAAACCATGGTGGATGACTGCATCAGCTCTTCCGCCGCCGATACGGTCACTCAGCTGCAGTCAACTTCCGCTTCACTGGGCGCCTACGCCGCGTCGCTGAGCGCGAAGCCCGACGCAATGACCCCGGGCAGCGACACCAGCAATCAGCTCGCGCTTGTCAAGGGCTGCATCGAAAGCCTCGGCGTTTCCATCGGCACGGTCGAAAGCCAGATGGGGGGGCAGGACTCCCCCAAGGATTCCACCGTTATCGCAGCAAAAACTCTGTACATCACCTACAACAGCCTGCGGGATCAGGTCGATTCCCTCTCCGACAAACAGCGGCTGTTCAGCGCCAACGAAAACAATGAGAAACAGCTTCATGCCGCCGGTTACATCGGTGACCTGGTGTTCGAGCAATACGAAGAACAGGGAAGCGCGCTCCAGTCAAGCATGCAGTCCCTGCAACTGCAGATGACCGCCGTCAAGCGGAGCTTCAACACGCTGCTCGGCCGCAGCTACAGCCAGGGGCTGGATCTTCACGGTCTGCCGTTCAAGGAACTGGATTCGGTCAGTTCCTTGAAGTTTAACGATGACCTCGACAACGCCCTCGGCCACTATTATGGGGACACCTCCGGCAAGAACTATAACAACCCGGACTACAGCGCTGATACGGGCAGCTTTGCCGCTTCCTTTAAAAAGCTGTACGACGCGGTGCAGGATAAGAACAGCCAGCTCCTGCTGGAAGAAAAGAATCTCGCAACGCAGCAGAAAAGCTTCGACGCCGCAGGGAAGCAATACGCCGCCGGGCTGATGGCCAATCTGGACTATCTCAGCGCGCAGAATCAGCTCGACGCGGAAACCGCGAAGGTGAAGGCGGCAAAAACCGCCCTGTTCACCGCGTATGAACAGTACGAATGGGCCGTTAGCTACGGCATCATCAACAACAGCTGAATCACAGGCTCCAAAACGGCGAAAGCCTACCGCTCCCGAGACGAGAGCGGTAGGCTTTTCTGCACCTCGCAGGAATATGCGCAAAAAAGCGCCCGGCCGAAGCCGGGCGCTAAGTTGTTAAAGCTTATTATTGCCCCAGGTAAGCCTTGCGGATGCGGTCATCCTGCAGCAGCGTGCGGGCATCGCCCTGAATCGTGATATCACCGGTTTCCAGCACATAAGCCCGGTCCGCGATGCTGAGCGCCATTTTGGCGTTCTGCTCAACCAGCAGGATCGTAATGCCCTGCGAATGGCAGTCCAGAATGATGTTGAAAATCTCCTTGACCAGAATCGGAGAGAGTCCCATGGAGGGCTCATCCATCAGAAGGATCTTCGGCTTTCCCATCAGTGCACGGCCCATAGCCAGCATCTGCTGCTCGCCGCCGGAAAGGGTTCCGGCAATCTGCCTGCGGCGCTCTTTCAGCCGGGGAAAACGCTTGAACAGTTCTTCCATCCGGTCATGCAGCTGTTCTTTGCTTTCCTTAGAGGCGAAAGCGCCCATCTCAAGATTCTCCTGAACCGTCATGGACGGGAAAATGTGGCGGCCTTCCGGCACATGCCCGATCCCGTAGCTGATCAGTTTGCTCGGCTCCGTGCGCCGCAGATCCATGCCGTTATATGTGATTTCGCCGCTCGTGGCCGTTTTCAGGCCCGTGATCGTATGCAGGATGGTGGTTTTTCCCGCGCCGTTCGCGCCGATCAGGGACACGATCTCCCCGTCGTTCACCTCAAGGCTGATGTCATGCACCGCATGGATGGCCCCGTAGGACACGTTCAAATTTTTTATCGTCAGCATATGGCCTGCTCCTCGTCCTCTTTCCCAAGATAGGCTTCAATTACCCGGGGATTGCTCGCAATTTCTTCCGGCGTTCCAAACGCGATGGTTTCCCCGTAATCGATCACCTTGATCTTTTCGCAGATTTTCATCACAAGGCTCATATCGTGTTCGATCAGCAGCACGGGAATCTCGAACTGGTTCCGGATGATGCTGATGATTTCCAGAAGCTCCGCCGTCTCGGTCGGGTTCATGCCGGCCGCCGGTTCATCCAGAAGCAGCAGCTTCATCCCGGTTGCGAGAGCACGCGCGATTTCCAGCCTGCGCTGCTGCCCGTAAGGAAGGTTTTCCGCCACGGCCTCCGCCTTATCCCCCAGATGCACGATTTCGAGAAGCTCCCTTGCCTTTTTGTCGATCTCTTTTTCTTCTTTCCAATAAGACTTTGTGCGGAACAGGGCCGCGCCCAGACGGTATTTCATCCGGAAATTCATCGCGACCTTAACGTTGTCAAGAACCGACATCTTCTTAAAAAGACGGATATTCTGGAACGTGCGGGCAATGCCGGCCTCCACAACGCGGTGAGAGGGCATCCCGTCGATGCGCTTCCCGTTCAGCAGGATCGTTCCCTGCGTCGGCTTGTAAACACCCGTCAGCATGTTGAAAACGGTCGTTTTCCCCGCGCCGTTCGGGCCGATCAGGCCGATCAGTTCCTTTTTCGCAATGGTCAGGTTAAAATCGTTCACCGCCTGCAAGCCGCCGAAGGTGATCCCCAGATGGGAAATTTCAAGTACCGGAACTTCTTTTAATGTCTCAGGCATTCGCTCCGCCCCCTTCTCCGGCCGGCGTCTGTTTCGGCCCGCCCGTCTTTGCCTTGCCGCTCAATTTGGAAAGAGCTCTCGTCAGCGAGAATTCATAGGTTCCGAAAATCCCGCCCGGACGGAAGATCATGACCAGCACAAGCACGACGGAATACGCCAGCATACGGTAGGTTGCGAACTGCCGCATCATCTCCGGCAGCGAAGAAAGGAACGCGGCGCCGATGATGGAACCGGTCAGCGATCCGGTACCGCCGATGATCACCTCCGTCAGGAATTCGGAGGAATACATATAGTTGAAGTTCGTCGGGATCATGGCCGTCATGTAGTGTGCGTACATGGCCCCGCCGACTCCGGCAAAAAACGCGGAAATCGTAAAGGTAAGCACCTTATAATAGGTGACGTTGATTCCGCTCGCGCTCGCAGCAATGTAATCCTCGCGGATGGCGATCACCGTTCTGCCGAACCGGGACCGCACGTACATATACATCAGCGTGACACAGACAACCATCACCCCGAAGCACCAGTAGAAATTGGAGAGCTGCGTGATGCCGCTCATGGTGCGGCCGCCGCCCGTGATATCAAAATTGCAGAACGCCACGCGGATAATTTCGGCAAACGCGATCGTGACGATGGCGAGATAATCGCCGCGCAGACGCAGCGCAGGGATACCGACCAGCACGCCAGCCGCAGCCGCAAAGATGCCGCCCACCAGCAAAGCCAGAATGAACAGCGGGAATGCCGGGATGTTTTTGCCGATCATCGCATTGGTGAAGATGGCCGCGCTGTACGCTCCCACGGACATGAAGCCCGCGTGCCCGATGGAGAACTCCCCCATGAAGCCGGTCAGAAGGTTCAGCGAGGTAACCATGATGATTGTATAGCAGGCTGTTGTGAAAATTCCTTTGATATAAGCCGTCCGGTCTCCCATCATCCTGGATTCAAACACCAGGGCAAACAGCGCAAGGACGGCCAGAACTCCGACGAAATTAATCAGATAAGATTTTATTTTTTCTTTCGGCATTTCCGTATCCCTACACTTTCTCGCTCTGGCTCTTGCCCAGCAGACCTGTGGGCTTAATCAGCAGAACAATAATCAGAAGGCCGTATGTGATTGCTTCATACCAGCCGGGAGCAATATATACTTTGACGAAGATTTCGATCAGACCCACAAGCAGGCCGCCCACCATGGCGCCGGGAAGACTGCCGATGCCGCCGATAACCGCGGCGATAAACGCTTTCAGGCCCAGCATCATGCCCATGTCCGTCGTGACGCGGGGATAGGTGCTGCAGTACATCAGCGCCGCCACGCCGGCCAGGCCGGAACCGATGGCGAACGTCAGGGTGATGATCTTGCCGACATTGATGCCGACGAGGGTGGATGCCTTTTTATCCTGCGGAACGGCGCGCATGGCTTTGCCGATCCGCGTATACTTGACAAACAGATTAAGCCCGAACATAATGGCCAGCCCGATGCCCAGCGTCAGCAAATATTTCACCTGCAGATGCGCGCCGAGGATGGGAAGGGTGTGTATTGCAAAGATCGTCGGAACCGCCTGAGGGTTCGGCCCGAACACCACCATGGCGAGATTCTCAAGAAAAAGGCTCATGGCCAACGCCGTGATCAGCGCGGACATCGGGCCGGCGTTCAGCACCGGCCGGTAGGCGATAATCTCCACCAGTACGCCCACAATCGTGCAGGCCACTACGGCGGCGATTACGGAAAGCCATGCCGGCATTCCGCTGTTTACCAGCACCGGAATAGTAAACAATAAGGTATAGCCGCCCACCATGAGAAAATCTCCGTGGGCAAAGTTGATCATTCTTATAATTCCGTACACCATGGTGTAGCCCAGCGCAACAAGCGCATAAATGGCACCTTGGTTTAATCCGTTTACCAGGCTCTGGATCAGTAAAGACATCCAGGCGCCTCCTCTCCTATTCCAAAAATGGATCATTTTTCCCCCGGCAGCGCCGGCGGTCGTATCAGGTAGGGGCAGGGGTGATTTTGTTTTAAATAACAACAGCATTGTGATACGGAAGAGCGTTTCCCCCGTATCACAATTGCTGCACTGCGCTTTTTTGTCAGCTATCCGACGATCACGGTGCGATCGTCTTCAGCCACTTGACCTTGCCGTTGTCATAGGTGTTGATGACAACTGCCTTTTGCGCGTTCCGGTCGGCATCCAGCGTAAAGGTTCCGCCAACGCCGGTGAACTTCATGCCCGTCATGCCCTTGACCAGAGATGCAGTGTCGGTAGCGCCGGAATCGTCGGCTGCCTTTTTCAGCATGTAAATTGCATCATAGTACAGAGCGGCGCATGCGTTCAGGCTCTTGTCGCCGTATTTCTGCTTATACTTGGTAACAAACTTGACAACTGCGGGAGCGGTATCCTCGTTGGAGTAGTGGTTCGTGAAATAGCAGTCTTTAAAGGAAGCCTCATGTCCGGCCGTGTTGGAACCGTCCCAACCGTCGCCGCCCATGATCTTGCCGTTGAAGCCCGCTTCTCTTGCCTGCTCAACCAGCAGCGGAACGGTATCAAGGAAGCAAGGATAATAGAGGAAGTCTGCTCCGGACTGAACAACCTGCGAAGCCTGTGCGGTGAAGTCGGTGTCCTTCGTGGTGCAGGCGCCGGTGTAGACAACCTGCATGCCGTTTGCCTGAGCGTTCTGTACGAACGCATCCTTCAGGCCGTTCGAATAGTCATCGTCTTTTGCATAGACAACGGCGATCTTCTTGACGCCCTGTTCCTGAGCAAACTTGGCAGCCATTTTGCCCTGATAAGGATCAATGAAGCAGTCGCGGAAAATCGTCGGGCCAACCTGCGTCACCTTGACGTTCGTCGCACCTGTCGCCAGAAGAAGCATGTTCTGCTGCTTTGCGAGCTGCGCCATCGGAAGGGTTACGGAAGAGAAGAAAGCGCCGACGATTGCGTCGGGCTTTTCCGGCGCCAGGCTGTTGTAAGCGTTGACCGCCTGCTTGGAATCGCCGCCGTCGTCAACCACTTTGCCGCCGTTCAGAATCTGAACATGCGTGCCGCCGCCCGCGTTGATTTCTTCCACGGCCATGTTGATCGAGTTCTGAGCGCCCTGGCCGTAAATGGCGGAGCCGCCGGTCATGGAACTGATAACGCCGATCTTCACAACCTTGCCGTTGCTTGCGGCAGCCGCACCGGAAGAAGCAGCCTCGGAAGATGCCGCTGCAGAAGACGCAGCCGCGGAAGATGCCGGTGCTGCGGACGACGCCGCAGCAGAACTGGCGCTCTGGGTGCTGCCCCCGCAGCCGGATAATGTTGCGGCCAGCATTGCAGCCGACAGCAGAAGTGATAAACTCCGTTTTTTCATAATTGCCCCCCTGTTGATTTTCAAAAATTAAAGGGGTTCGACACTCATCACCATAACCCTGCACCGCAATGCCGAAGTTACGAAGACTTGTGTTAAACCCCTTTGTTTGACAACACAATATAAATATCTACGGCGTTGGAAACATCTATTGGCTTCCGCCGCTCTTTATTTAATTATGATATTCCAGAAGTCGCAAAATTTCAATCTTATTTTTAATTTCATAACTATTTAAATGCAAATTAGTCACATTATAGGTCACTTGCCACTTGAATATTAATTTAAATTAGTTTGTGCTGAATTTATTTAACCTTTTTAACTTTATATCAATATTAATTCGGACAAGGGCCCCGAACTGCCCGGGAACAGGGGCATTTTTCTACCCAATTTCTCCCTATTTTTTTTGATTTTTTGCCTAAAAAATTCCCATAGAATATTCTGAATTTTGAATTATCTGCCGGAGAAGCCTGAGGAAAAAGAGGCTGCCAATTCCAGACCTGTGCGAATACAGACCTGAAATGGGCAGAAACTATCTTCCAGAAATGATTCCGCAGTGAAAAAGCGCTTGACACGGCGGGCAGCCGGGGATATAGTGTTCCTGCAAAGAGACACTATATTGAAATGGGAACCGGTCTGCTCTGCGCGGCCCGGCGGAAAGGGATGGAAAAATGGGATACGGATTGATCGGAACATGGAAGCTGGCGCTGGACGGCGTGACAAAGGCGGCCGCGCTTCTGGAACAAGGGGCGGCCGTAAAGCAGGGGATTGAAGCCGCCGTCACGGATGTGGAGGACAACCCCGCCTGCAGCGCCGTCGGTTTCGGCGGACTTCCGAACCGCGAGGGCATCGTGGAGCTTGACGCGGCGTACATGGACGGAGAAACGCTGGGCTTCGGCGGCGTCATGGGGGTGCAGAATATCAAAAACCCCATCCGTGTCGCCATGAAGCTGAGCACACAGAACCGGGATTTTCTCCTGTGCGGAAAGGGAGCCGAAGCGTACGCGCAGCAGAACGGCTTTGAATTTTTCAACATGCTCACCCCCAAGGCACGGGAACAGTGGCTTCAAAAAAAGGCCCGCGCCGCGGAACCGGCGGAAGATGCTTCCTCCGGCGCGCACGACACGGTCTGCGTGATCGGCCTTGATTCCGCCTCCCATATGGCGGCGGGCGTTTCCACCTCCGGTCTGCCCATGAAGCATCCCGGCCGCGTAGGCGACAGCCCGCTGATCGGTTCGGGAATCTACTGCGACGGGGACATCGGCGGCGCGGCCGCCACCGGAATCGGCGAAGACATCATGAAGGGCTGCCTCTCCTTTGAGATTGTGCGCCGAATGGCGGACGGGGCCTCCCCGCAGGATGCGTGCGCGGCGGCCCTGACCTCCCATCTGAAGCGGCTGGAAAAATCCGGACTTGTTTCCGAGTGCATCGCCGTAATCGCCATGAACCGGAACGGTGATTTCGGCGCGGCCACTAATCTGGACGCCTTCGCTTTTATTCACGCGGCGGAGGGCGAAGCTCCGTCCGTTTATTTCGCGCGGAACCGGGGCGGAGTGATGGACACCGTCCCCGCGACGGCGGAGCTTCTCGCCGCCTATCACGACGAATGAATCCGGCAGACCTGCGGGATCCCGTCCTTCTTTTGGGGCGGCATCTTTTCATTTTGCCCGGTTTCTGCTATGCTTTCAGCAGAGGGTAATCCATTTTATGGATTGAAAGAAGGGTCCTTCGATGACAGGAAAGCGATTTGCAGTTTTCGCCCTCGGTCTCCTGATCCCGTTCCTCCTTGCCGCCTGCGCCGCACAAGAACCGGGGCCGCAGGAATCTTCCGTACCCCCTTCCGCAGCGTCTGCGGCCGAATCCTCAGCGGCGCCATCCCCCGCACCTTCTGCGGCCGAATCCTCCTCGGCGCCATCCCCTGAATCTTCTCAAGCCGAATCCTCCTCCCTGCCGCCGTCCTCCGCAAAGCCGGCTTCCGGTTCCGCGTCTTCCGGCGGAAAGGCCGTTCCCAGCCCGTCCGAACAGATTGCCGCGCTCCGGCAGGATTCCTCCGTTTCCCAGTTTGAGGTTTCGCACCATTCCGGGCAGATCGCGGTAGCCAGAAAAGCGGGGGATGTGATGAGTTTCTCCATAATTGATACCAAATCCGGTCGGGAAACCGCCGTGCCGTCGATCTCCGGGAACCTGTACGACCCGAAGTGGTCGTTTGACGACAAGTATCTCATCGTTGAGGAAGGGACCGCCATTCGTCACACCACGCATCTGCTGATCGCTTCAACGTTCAGGGAAAAGGCCGCTTTGGGGGTCACAGCCGCTATCTGGGCATCCTCCGGTGATTATCTCGCTATTTCCAAGGTCAACCAGCTAAAACCGACGGTGGAAATGGAGCTCGACGGGACGACGGACGTTTTCCTCTATCATGCGGATACGCTGTCGGAAAAGCTTCTCCTGAAAGCGGATTCGGATACCCTATATACGCCGGAAAAATGGGACGGAGCGAATCTGTATGTCCGCAAATCCAGCCTGACCTCCAACACAAGCGAAACCGTCTGCCTTAAAGTCCTTCTTGCCACCCCCGTCCAGAGCGGGCCGTAAAAGCGGTCGAACCCGGTCAATTCTTTAAAATGCTTGCAAAAATCCCGCAAAATGGTTATGATCTAAGTATCTAATCAATGAAACGGACGGGTGATTCTTTGTACCGGGCTTGCATTTTCGATTTGGATGGAACTCTTTCCGACACGCTGGAATCGATCGCATACTATTCCAACGCCGCGCTGACGCAATGCGGTTACCACGCGATTCCGACCGCCGACTACCGCCGGATCGTGGGGGACGGAGCGGACGTGCAGATGCACCGGATGCTGAACACCCTGCGCGGCGAGGGGAATTACACCGAAGAGGACATCAAAACGCTCCGCTCGGTCTATAACGCTTTGTACGCAAGCGATCCGCTGTACCTCGTAAAGCCTTACCCTGGCATGGCCGAAACGCTGAGCCTTCTGAAGCGGAACGGTCTTCGCACGGCCGTGCTTTCCAACAAGCCCGACGCATGGGTGCAGCCGATTGTGCGGGGCCTTTACCCCGCCGGGAGTTTCGACCTTTGCATCGGCCAGCGCCCGGAGATCCCCCGCAAACCCGCGCCGGACGGCGCGCTGCTGATCGCCCGGGAATTCGGAGTGCTGCCCTCGGAGTGCCTGTATGTGGGGGACACCAACACGGACATGAGAACGGGCGCCGCGGCCGGCATGGAAACAGTCGGGG
>JAEWRF010000163.1 GCA_023460155.1 Bacillota bacterium
CTTCTACCTTGTGGCAAGCTACGCAGTGAATTCCCTCTCGCCCGTCATCGCCGGGAAATTTCAGGTGACAACGACGGTGATCAAGCTGATCCCGCTTGCGCTGATGGCGGTAATCGGAACCATCATCGGCCTTTCCAACGGCATGACCGTACATAACTTCACCCACGTGGCTGACGCGAGCGTCAGCGCCGGCGGCGGGCTGTTCGCCTCCGTGGTTGCAGTTGCCTTCGCCTATGAAGGCTGGATCATCGCGACTTCCATCAACGCGGAGCTGAAGGATTCCAAGCGGAACCTTCCAAAAGCGCTGATTTGGGGCTCGCTGATCGTTGTTGCCGTTTATGTTTTGTATTACATCGGTCTTTCCGGCGTAGTCACCACGGAAACCCTGATGAAAAGCGGACAGGCCGGCGCGATGCTCGCATTCCAGCAGATCTTCGGCTCTGTCGGCGGCTCGCTGATTTTCGTATTCGTCATTATCTCCTGCCTCGGCACACTGAACGGTCTGATGCTGGGCTGCACACGCGGCCTGTATTCTCTGGCGATTCGTGACTGCGGCCCGAAACCAAAGGTCTTCGCTCAGGTGGACAAAGTAACAAACATGCCGACCAATTCCTCCATCTTCGGGGTTTTACTCTGCGGCTTCTGGCTCCTGTATTTCTACGGGGCCAATCTTGTTCCTGCGCCGTGGTTCGGCCCCTTCTGCTTTGATACCTCGGAACTTCCGATCGTTACGCTCTATGCCGCCTATATTCCGATTTTCATCATGCTGATGGTAAAGGAAAAGGACCTGAGCGGCCTGAAGCGGTTTGTCATGCCGATTCTTGCCACCGCCGGCTGCGTGTTTATGATCGTTGCAGCCTGCTTTGCCCACGGCATCAGCGTGGCGTTTTATCTGATTATTTTTGTCGTAGTGATGCTGATTGGTGCGGCACTTCACGGAAACGGAAGCAAAACCGAAAGTCTCTGATTTTCGTCTTCTCGGATTAAGCCGGTTCAGCCGAAAAACAGATAAATGCAGGAGGATCTTCGCCCGCTTTGCGGGCAAAGGTCCTCCTGCATTTTATTCCTGCAAATCGTTTCCGACGGTATCCGCACGAAGATCGTCGATCTCTTTCAGAATGCCCTGCTGCCGTTCCCCGAACAGCAGGCCCCGGTTATATACATAGTAGGAATCGCTTCCGTTATCGGCGATAAACCGAGCGCTGTAGAAGTTCACGGTCAGCTCGGTAACAAAGACCACCATTTCCTGGCTTTCGCCGAACGCCTTTGCCAAAAAAGCGAAGGCGTTTTCCAGTTCCGCCGAAACGGCCGCGATTTCTTCTTTCCTGCGGCCGGTTTCCGCTTCAAACCGCTCTTTTACAAATGAGAAGGCTTCCTCCGGACCGCGCACATTTTCCCGCCGAAGCTCGTCCGCATAGGCCTCCAGCGCACCCGCCGAACGGCGGAGCACCTCTTCCCCGTCACGGTTGATCTGCCGGTTTTCCCTGCGCCGCTCCAACGTGCTTTCCATCTCGCCGACGAGCTGCCGAAGCAGTTCCTCCGGGTCAGCCTCCGCGTCCGATAGGTGCTGCTTCCACTGCTTCAGCTGTTCAAACAGCGTTTCCGTAAACCGATCGGTCAGATACGCCTGCCGGAACCGTTCGTTAAGCCGGCTCAGAAGCAGACCGATCACGCTGAGCCTTTCATCAAACGGCGCGTTGCGCAGCTTGACGATTGCCTCGTCGGAAAAACGACCCGCAAGGACCTCTTCCACCCGGTAATCGTCCCGGTACTTCCCGTAAAGCTCGTAGTAATTGGCGAAGTCCTTCGCCACAGTTGGATTCTGAATGTACTGAAGGATCAAGTCCTGGTCAACGGGAAGCCCAAGCGTTTCCCGCACCCCGATGATTTCCGAAAGATCCTCCCAGCCGCGGGCAGTGGCAAATCGGATGCCCTCCGGCGTGGTTTCGATCCGATAGAAATTCTCCTTCCGGATTTCGAGGTAGGAGATAACCGCACCGTGGATCGACTGCCGGAATGCGTATTCCTTCCACGCGGCGAAATCCGGCTCCACATCGATTCTTCGCACGCGGTCCAGCGTGACAATGTCGAATTCCCGCGCCGAGCGGTTGTATTCGGGCGGATTCCCCGCCGCGACGATTACCCAGCCCTCAGGTACCTTCTGGTTGCCGAAGGTTTTCCCCTGTAAAAACTGAAGCATCGTGGGAGCCAACGTTTCGGAAACGCAGTTGATTTCATCGATGAAAAGGATGCCCTCTTTCAGGCCTGTGCTTTCCATTTTATCGTAAACGGAAGCAATGATTTCGCTCATGGTATACTCCGTCACGGAGAACTCTTTTCCGCCGTACGACTTTTTGAGAATAAACGGCAAGCCGACGGCGCTCTGGCGGGTATGGTGGGTGATGGTGTAGGCAACAAGCGCCACGCCGCACTCCCGGGCCACCTGCTCGATGATCTGTGTCTTACCGACGCCGGGCGGTCCCATGAGAAGCAGCGGACGCTGGCGGACGGCGGGAATCCGGTAATTCCCGTTTTCATCCCGCAGCAGATACGCACGCACCGTGTTTTGGATTTCTTCCTTGGCGTTTTTAATATTCATAATGAGGCAGGTCCTCCCAGTCTTCCATTTCATTTTCCGGCTGACCGCCGGACGGGCTTTCAAGGTCTTCCGGTTCAAGGATCAGCTTCATGGCCCACGGGGGCACTTCCGCGTCGGTATAATCCTCCTGCAGGAACACGAACGCGGCGTCGTACGCGGGTCGGCGCTGCGGATAAATTCCGCGGCCGTCCGTAAAATAGATCAGCCCTCTGAGCCTTTGAAACTCCTTTTTTGCGAGGAGCTCGTCCACATAGGCAAAGACCGGCCGGAAGTCGGTTCCCCCGTTGCCGACCAGCTCAAAGTGATCCATGTAGTTCTTCAGTTCGTTTTCGTCGGTGATTTTCTGATCCGACCGTATGGTCTCGTCGCACTGTACAATGTGGATGTTGACCTTGCGGAAAAAGCTCTCGGTGCTTTTCAGCACGGAATAGGTCTGTTCCAGAAACGCCCGAACCAGCTTCCCCGAACAGGACATGGAGGTATCCACCGCGATGACGAAGTCTTCGATTTTTTTGGTTTCGCGCGTTTCCTGCGGCTCGATCAGAGGCAGGTTTCCGTACAGGCTCATCCCGTAGGTATAGAAAATCGGGTCGAAGGAATCCGGGTCAATCCGAAGCTCCTCGCGCAGCACGGCGAATTTTCGCAGGAAGCGGCGGTAATCGCACCGCTCCCGGTTCTCGACGCGCACCTGCTGCAGAAGAGTCTGCGATTCCTTCGCCGGATCCTGGGAGAGCGTTTCCATATCCGTCTGCATTTTCCGGCTGACATCTTCCCATTTCTGCTGAGCCGCCGCAGCTCCGGGCGGCTTTTGGGACGGGTCCGGCCAAAAGGAATGGTCGTCCACCCGGAATTCCCGTTCCAGGCGTTCCCTCGCCGGGAGAGGAAGCTTCATTTCCTCCAGCAGCGTGTAAACGTTCTCCGCCGTCGGCACCTTCCGCTTTGAGCGCAGCGTCTCATAGAAATTCCTCCGGAACCAGCTGGGCGGCAGCTGAAAGCCGCGCTGGGGCAGGCCATCCAGTACGAACTCCATCGCGATGTCGCAGGAAAGATCCCACAGTTCACGATCCTCCCTGCGGCGCTTCCAAAGGTGGCGGAAGATGCAGTGAAACACCGAATGAAGGTATCCGCGGTTCACCAGAACACGGTTTTGACGGTAGCGGCCGATCAGCTCCTCCGGGTCGTAAAACAGGCTGATGCCGTCCGTACCCAAAAAATCCGCGGAAGGCTGCATCTCATAGGAAAGGGTGCTGAGAGCGAGGTCAAGGAACCGCATGCGCAGATACAGCTCCGCGCGGGAAGCGTTCAAAATGCGATTTCCAATCGCGCGCACCCGCTCTTCCAGTTCTTCCTCCATTGATTTTCCCCTCCCTCGTGTGCTGCGGCAAAGCCTACAGGTCAAATGTCTTTTCCCGGGGCGCAAACCGGCCCCGCCGTTCGTTCAGCAAAACGCTCAGGCACTCTGCGCGCCCGGCGTGCGCCGCTGCCTCCACCGCCGCCCCGATGTTTTCCCGTGTAATTACTTCCCGTGCGCTCAGGAACGCAAGGCCATCCGGATCGTCGTCCCCGATCAGCAGTTCCGCCGCGGCGGCGTCATTTTCCTTTAAATAGGTAAGATACCGTTTTTCGGACACCTCCGAAAGTCGGAACGGGCTCCGGAGGCGCGCCAGCGCGATGCGCAGCAGAGTTTTCTGCTCCGCTTCGTTCCGTGCGGCGGAAAACTGCCGGTCGTAACGGTCGGTATCCAGCCGGTCGCCCTGAAAGACCTGCCGGTAGCGATAGCCCGCCCCCCGAATGAAATGCTCGAAAATACGCGCCGGACCGTTTTCGATGGACTCCTCAAAATAGTCCGGAAAAATCCACTCGGATTTTTCCCCTTCGGATTGAAAGGTGACACACACCTCGTGCTGAATTTCCGCCAGCAGTCCGGGAAGGCAGGTTTCCGAATCGGGCGCCGCGGAAATCAGAAACTTTTTCAGTCGGGCACAGTTCATGAAGGCGCCGTTCCCGATCCGCGCGGCGCCGCCGCCTAGGCCGATCCGGGAAAGACCCGTGCAGTTATAAAACGCGTATTCCCCGACCGAGCGGATTCCGGGCGGAAGCATCGCCTCTTTCAGGCCAGCGCCTCCCAGGAACCGTTCCTCCGCGCCCGGCACGGCGGCGGTTCCGGTCCGAGTGCTGAAAAACTCCGCCCCCGGCGGAAGATGCTCGGCGGCTGCTCCCGGGGAAGAAAACGCATACGCGCAGATTTCCCGCACCGGCAGGCCCTCCACCCGTTGAGGAAGACGGATGAAAGCACCGGCGCCTTCACAGGAGACCACCGCCGCTCCGCCCGGCACGCGCACATATTGAATTTTTAAATCCGTTTCTTCCGTCCGCTCTGAATTCATCCGATCAATTCACAAACCGCGTTCCGAACCCGGCCGCGGCTCCCTTCCGCTGCATTATTTTCGACCCGTTTTTAAGCTTCGGGACGGTTTTGGCCGCTGTTTTTGGCCTTGCTCTTCCGGCTCCCGATTTTTTTCTGGCTCACGTGGCTGAAGCCCTCGGAAAGCACGCTGATATTCCCGTCAACCTCCAGCACCGCCAGGTCCACGTCTTCGATGGAGGACACCCCGTGCTCGCGGATCGCTTCCATGATCTCTCCTACCGTCAGTTTGGCTTTGATAAGATTCTGCTTGTTCAGCTTCCCTTTATAAATGAGAAGCAGCGTCTCCCCCTGAACCAGCTTGCCGAGTTTTGGAAAGCGGTACAGGGCCTGCTTAAAGAGGTAGTTCACCACAAACAGTGCGGTGGCGGCTACCAACCCGCCCTGCAGCGTCGAGTTCGGCCCAACCATAGCGTTCTGCACGGAATTGCTGATCAGCAGAATAAAGACGAGGTCTACCACGGAAAGCTGAGAGAGCTCTGTTTTCCCGAACAGCCGGATCGCGATGACGATAAACAGATAAACCGAGACGGTGCTGAAGACAATGCGGACATATTCATTACTCAAAATCGGCATACTTAAAATCCCGCCAATCGCTTAATATGGTACTACTATAACATAAATCCCTTCTTTTTCAATCCGCATCCGCAGATTTCTCCCCGTTTCCCGGCTTCGAATCTTATTCCCCAATGGATTGTGAAGGAAATATCAATTAAAGATTGACAAAATTATATCAGCTATAGTAAGATTACATTAAGAAATTGATAATGAAACAGGTTAAAGGGGGAACGGTCCGTGGCGGCATGCGACTGCAAAAAGCTGGATGAGATTCTGGAAAAATACCAGTACAATCCGGGAAGCATCATCGCGATCTTACAGGACACGCAGGAGGTATTTCATTACCTGCCAAAGGAAGTTTTCGACTATTATTCCGTAAAACTGGGAATCAGCCGTGCCAAAATTTTCAGTGTTGCCACTTTTTATGAGAATTTTTCCCTGAAACCGAAGGGGAAATACGTGATTAAAGTCTGCAACGGAACGGCCTGCCATGTGCGCAAATCCATGCCGATTCTGGAACAGCTGAGAAAAAACCTGAGTCTCTCCGAAACAAAGGAAACAACGGACGACCTGCTGTTCACGGTGGAGACGGTCTCCTGTCTCGGCGCCTGCGGACTTGCGCCCGCCCTGACCGTTAACGACAGAGTCTACGGCATGATGACGCCGGAAAAGGCGGAGGATCTTCTAAAAACGCTCAAGGAGGAACCCACGGATGCTTAAAAGCAGAGAAGACTTACATAAGATCCGCGAACTGTACAAAAATCGTCTGAATCAGGAGACAAAAAAGATTCTGGTCTGCGCAGGAACTGCCTGTGTGGCGGGCGGTTCTCTTGAAATTTACGACGAATTTCTGCGTCTTGCAAAAGAAATGGGCATCCCCTGCTCCATCGATCTGCAGAAAGAGGATTCCGAAGAGCACACCGGAATCAAAAAAAGCGGCTGCCACGGTTTCTGCGAAATGGGACCGCTGGTGCGGGTTGAGCCGAAGGGCTATCTGTATGTGAAAGTGAAGCCCTCGGACTGCGCGGAGATTCTGGAGACCAGCATTGTAGGCGACTCCTGCGTGGAACGTCTTGTGTACCGCAAGGGCGGAGAGATTCACAAGCACCAGGAATCCATTCCGTTTTATAAACTGCAGAACCGGGTGGTGCTGGAAAACTGCGGGCGGCTGAACGCGACTTCGATTGCGGAATATCTCGCCTTTGACGGCTATTCCGCGCTGGAGCAGGCTCTTTTTGAAATGACGCCGGACGAGGTCCTTCACGAAGTTGAAATTTCTAACCTTCGCGGGCGCGGCGGCGGCGGATTCCCCGCGGCGCGCAAATGGTCGCAGGTCAAGCGCCAGAAGACCGATAAAAAGTACGTCGTCTGCAACGGCGACGAGGGCGACCCCGGAGCCTTCATGGACCGGAGCGTCATGGAAAGCGATCCGCACCGGATGCTGGAGGGTATGATTCTCGCGGCCTACGCCTGCGGCTCGGACGAGGGATACATCTATGTCCGCGCGGAGTATCCGCTGGCCGTGGAGCGGCTCGGCATCGCAATCGATCAGGCCCGTGAAAACGGCCTCCTTGGAAACAACATTCTCGGGACGGGCTTTTCCTTTGACATTAAAATCTGCCGCGGCGCGGGTGCTTTCGTCTGCGGCGAAGGCAGCGCGCTGACCGCCTCCATCGAAGGGAACCGCGGCATGCCGCGTGTAAAGCCGCCCCGTACAGTGGAGCAGGGTCTTTGGGGAAAACCGACCGTACTGAACAACGTGGAAACCTACGCCAATGTTCCCGGAATCATTCTGAACGGCGGACAGTGGTTCCGTTCCATCGGGCCGGAGAACAGCCCCGGCACCAAGGTTTTCGCCCTGACAGGCAACATTGTGAACACCGGCCTGATTGAAGTCCCCATGGGCACGACATTGCGCGAAGTCATTTACGACATCGGCGGCGGCATGCGCGACGGCGCGGATTTCAAGGCGGTGCAGATCGGCGGCCCCTCCGGCGGATGCCTGACGAAGGAGCACCTTGACCTGCCCCTCGACTTCGACAGCCTGAAAAAGGTCGGCGCCATGATCGGCTCCGGTGGGCTGGTCGTCATGGACGAGCACACCTGCATGGTGGAGGTTGCCCGATTCTTCATGAGCTTCACACAGAATGAATCCTGCGGAAAGTGCGTTCCCTGCCGTGAGGGAACCAAGCGAATGCTCGAAATTCTGGAACGCATCACCGCGGGCAACGGCCGCCCCGGCGACATTGATCTGCTGACGGAGCTTTCCGAAACCATTTCCGCCACCGCGCTGTGCGGACTCGGCAAGACCGCGGCTTCGCCTGTTATGAGCACATTGAAATACTTCCGCGACGAGTACGAGGAACATATTAACGAAAAGCGCTGCCGGACCAAGACCTGCCAGAAACTGAAGAAGATAACCATCGACGCTTCGCTCTGCAGGGGCTGTTCCAAATGCGCCCGCGGCTGCCCCGTGGGCGCCATCACCGGAAAAATCAAGGAACCGTTCGCCATTGACGAAAGCAAGTGCATTAAATGCGGCGCCTGCCTGGAAGCCTGCGCTTTCAAGGCGGTAAAGGAGGACTGAACATGAGCGGCGAATTTATGATGATCGACGATATCCCCGTAGAAATCAACGGGGAAAAAAATATACTTAGCCTGATCCGCAAAGCCGGGATCGACCTGCCGACCTTCTGCTACCACTCGGAGCTCTCCGTATACGGCGCCTGCCGCATGTGCATGGTAGAAAATAAGCGCGGCGGCATGGAAGCGGCCTGCTCCACGCCCCCGAAGGCAGGCATGGAAATCTACACCAACACCCCGAAGCTCCGGAAATACCGGAAAATGATTCTGGAACTGCTCCTTTCCGACCACTGCCGCGACTGCACCACCTGTGACAAAAACGGAGAATGCAAGCTGCAGGAGCTGGCGCAGCGGTTCGGCATCAGCCGGGTCCGTTTCCAGAACACGGCGGAACAGCCCAAGCTGGACACCTCCTCCCTCTGCATCCAGCGGGACGCAAGCAAATGCATCCTCTGCGGTGACTGCGTCCGGGTATGCGACGAAGTCCAGAACGTGGGTGCCATCGACTTTATGTACCGCGGCTCGAAGATGATAGTCGGCACCACATTCGACGCGCCGATTGCCGAGACCCGGTGCGTTGGCTGCGGCCAGTGCGCCGCCGTTTGCCCGACCGGGGCAATCGTAATTAAAAACGACAAGGACCGGGTCTGGGACGTTCTGCATGACCCGAATATCCGGGTCATTGCCCAGATTGCCCCTGCCGTACGCGTCGGCATTGGAAGCAAACTCGGTCAAAAAGACGGCGAGAACATGATGGGCAAAATCGTCGCTGCAATAAAGCGCCTCGGCGTCGACGAAGTATTCGACACCGCGACCGGAGCGGATCTGACGGTGATGGAGGAAGCCAACGAATTCATGAGCCGTCTGGAAACCGGGGAAAAGCTACCGCTTTTCACCTCCTGCTGCCCTGCGTGGATTCAGTATGCGGAGAAGATGCACCCCGAATTGCTGCCGAACCTCTCCACCTGCCGTTCCCCGATGGAAATGTTCGGTTCCGTACTGAAGGAAAAATACAAACAGTCCGAGCGCCGAACCGTCGTCATCGCCGTCATGCCCTGCACGGCCAAAAAGTACGAGGCGGCACGCGAGGAATTCAGCGAAAACGGCGTCCCATTTGTCGATTACGTTATCACAACGCAGGAATTGATCCAGATGATCCGGGAAGCCGGAATCGTTTTCTCCGAGCTGGAGCCGGAGGCGATCGACGTGCCGTTCGACGTACAGAGCGGCGCCGGAGTTATTTTCGGCGTAACCGGCGGCGTGACGGAGGCGGTGATCCGCCGTCTTTCCGACAAATCCGTCACGGCCCTGCGTGCAATCGCTTTCAACGGCGTGCGCGGCATGCAGGGACTGAAGGAAACCTCTGTAATCTATAACGATCGGGAACTCAAGATTGCGATTGTCAGCGGCCTGCGGAACGCGGAGCGCCTGATTTCCAGAATTCAAAAAGGCGAAGCGCAGTACGATTTCGTCGAGGTCATGGCGTGCCCCGGCGGCTGCATCAGCGGTGCCGGACAGCCGGTCTCCGATTTCGGCGGAAAGCGGAAACGCGGCGAAGGTCTGTACGCTGCGGATAAAATGTGCAGTGTTAAGCGCTCCGAGGAAAACCCGGTTGTCACGTCGCTTTACGCGGGATTGCTGAAGGGAAAAGCCCACAGGCTCCTGCATGTAAAATACGGTACAGAAAAATAATCAGGAACAAATATCCAGCAGCCGCGCAGGTTTTTCCCCAAAACGGGGAAAAGCCCGCGTGGCTTTTTTATGCCATCCAAAATTGTTCAAACGTCTTTCATGAGATACTCATTTTCTATTCACGGCTGCTCCATAAACCCTGGATAAACTAAGCGTATAAAATCAAAGCAAAGGGCGGGTTGCCGTGAAAAGTCACAAATTATTTTCCTCAGAAAACAGAAAGCAGTTCCTGAGTTACACGGTGGTGGGAGGAACGGCCACCGCCGTGGAATGGATTCTGTTCTGGTTTTTTGTCTATCCGCTCCGGTGGGATCAGAATCTCGGCTTCACCGCGGCATACATTCTTTCCACTTTCGTCAATATGATTCTCGGCCGGAAGCTGACCTTTAAAAATGCCAGCGTCGTTCACCAAAGCGACAGCGCCGTGAGGAACTTTCTCAAGGAAACCTTTCTGATTTATCTGGTCGCGGCCGTCGGATGCGTGCTCAACATTCTTTTTCTCAATTTCTTCACTTCGGTTTTTCATATGAATTCCATGCTGGCCAAGGTCGTCACCACCGGCATCATGGTAATCGCGAATTATCTGGCCCGCAAGCTGGGAATCTACCGGGAAAGCACGCCGGCTTCCGACCTGCCCCTGAAAAAGACAGGCACCTAATTCTCCTCGATACAAATTCTCCCAATCGGAAGGATGTTTCTGAAAATGAAAGCAATCAAACAGCACCGGGAACAAATCGCGCTGATCCTGATCCTCCTGCTCGCCGGTTTCCTCTCGGTCCTCAATATCTGGAACGAGGGCTATGGAAACGAATTCTACGCTGCCAGCGTGAGGAGTATGATCACCAGCTGGAAAAACTTCTTTTTCGTTTCGCTCGATCCGGGCGGATGGGTAACGGTTGACAAACCGCCCGTCTCGCTGTGGATTCAGGCCGCGTTCGCCAAGGTGTTCGGCTTCTACGGCTGGAGCATCATCCTGCCGCAGTGCCTCGCGGCCGTAGGGACGGTCGCCGTGATCTACCGCGCCGTAAAACGCGATTTCGGGAGCGCGGCGGGGCTTGTATCAGCGCTGATCCTCGCGCTCTCCCCCATCTTCATAGTCATCAGTAAAACGAACAACACGGATTCGATTCTGATTTTCTTCATGGCGCTTTCCGCTTCGTCCATGCTCACCGCGGCGAATACGGGAAAACTGAAGCACCTGCTTCTCTCCATGGTGTGGCTGGGGATTGCCTACAACGCCAAGACGCTGGAGGCGTTTCTGATTCTTCCCGCTTTGTACGCGGTATATCTTTTCGCCTCAACCCGACGCATCAAGGTCCGCATTCTGCACCTCGTCGCGGCGACGCTTGTGCTGGCGGTTGTCTCCCTTTCCTGGTCTGTGATTGTGGACCTCACGCCCGCGAGCGAACGGCCCTATGTCGATAACAGCACCACCAATTCCGAATTGGAGCTCGCCCTCGGCTACAATGGCATCCAGCGGATTACAGGCCAATCCAGGGGACAGTCGTCTCAGGGAAATTTTGCTCAGTTTAAAGAAACGGATTCCAAAAAATCCGATTCAAGCTCGTCGTCCGGCTCTTCCTCTTCGTCTGATCAAAGCGGAACCAGCCTCCCCAATCAGCCGGGGAACGGTATGCCCTCCGGGAATCCCCCCTCGAATTCCGATTCTGGAACGTCTTCCGGCTCGTCCGCTCAGTCCAATCAAGGCGGGAACAATGCTCCCACCCAACAGGGGGATGGAATGCCCTCCGGGAGTCCTCCCTCGAATTCCGGGACCGGAGACGGTTTCGGTGGCGGCGGTTTTACCGGGAATGCACCCGGCGGGAACGGCGGAGGTGGAAACGGCATGTTCAACGGCGGCGGCACCGCCGGGCTCCTGCGCATGTTCAACACCACCCTCGGCGGGCAGGACAGCTGGCTCCTTCCGCTCGGCCTGTTTGCCATTCCGGCATTGCTTTTCGGAATGCGGAAGGCCTCGGAGCCGGAAGCCGAAGCAAGGCGGAAACGCCGGCGCCATCTTTTGCTCTGGGGCGTTTCGGTGCTCACGATGGTCGGCTATTTCAGCGTTTCAGAGTTTTTCCACCCGTATTACATTTCCGTGATGGCGCCGTTCCTCGCGGCGCTGGCCGGTATCGGTCTGACGGAAATGATCCGACTTTACCGCGACGCAAAGGGCTTTGCAGGCTTCCTTTTGCCCCTGTCTCTCGCTGCCACGCTGGGCGTTCAGATTGCGATGCTCGTTTCCTATCCGTCCTACGCAAAAATTCTGATTCCTCTGGCCGCCGTTCTGACAGGCATCCCGGCTTTGCTGCTGACGGTCGGAAAGCTGACGCAGAAAAGCGGCTCGGGGAAGCTGGCAACCGCCTGCATCGCGGTTGCCGTAGCCGGTCTTCTGGCCGCCCCCGCGGTCTGGACCGCATCCTCGGTGTTTGAAAAGAGCTTCAACGCGCAGATTCCCACCGCAGGGCCCACTGCCGGAAGCACCAGCAGCATGCGTGGAATGAGCTGGGGGCAAAATCCGGATGACGGCCGCACCAATCGCGATGACGGTCAGAAAAGCCAAGACGGCGGCAGCCGCACGGATACGGCCGGCCAAACACCAGATGGCTTCACCGGCGGAATACCGGGCGGAATGGGTCAGTCTTCCTCCGATTCAAAGCTAATCAGTTTTTTGGAGAAAAACAATACCGGGGAAAAATTCCTCATTGCGGTTCCGGACGCTTCCGAAGCGGAGCCGATCATCCTCGCCACCGGGAAACCGGTGATGGCTATCGGCGGATTCAGCGGGAACGACAAGACGCTGACCGTGGAAAAGCTGCAGCAAATGGTCAAGGCGGGTGAAATCAAATATTTCCTCGTCGGCGGAAAAGGAGGCATGGGCAGAAATTCTTCCGATGAAGTAACCCAATGGGTAAAAGAAAACGGCAAAGAGGTTTCCTCCGACGAATGGAGCGGCTCTTCCGGCAGCACATCGGACGGTCAGCGCGGAATGTCCGGCAATTCCGGAACACTCTACGACCTCTCCGCCTACAAGAACAAATAATTATCTTTTCCATTACGGCAGCCTCCGGGACGCTGAAAGCGGCAGACCCGGGGGCTGCTTTTCGCTTGAAAAGGTGTTTCTGTGCTTGACACATTCGGACAAAAAATCTATACTTGAACAGTACGGATCATTTCGTTATTATTTCGTAATGATTTCGTTAGTATATCACTATATTTTTAATAGTAGATATATATATAATAGCCAGTTTGAATTGCAGAGTCACTTTTTAGCTGCAATAATTGTACAAACACAGAAAGGGATTGTCTCCGAATATGTCTTGGATCATACTTGCCGCTATTATCCTTCTCGCGCTGGTTTTCGATTTTATCAATGGGTTCCACGACACAGCAAATTCGATTGCAACCTCCGTCGCAACACGGGTCCTTAGCCCTCGGGCCGCGACGATGATGTCTGCGACGCTTAATTTCATCGGCGCCCTCGTCAGCGTCAACGTGGCGGAAACCATTGCTTCCGGTCTGATTATCGGGCATCTGGCTCAGTATGTGATCGCCGGCGCTCTGTGCGGCGCAATTGTATGGAATCTGATCACGTGGTACATTGCCCTGCCGAGCAGTTCTTCCCACGCGCTCATCGGAAGCCTGATCGGCTCCGCGATCGTCGTGGCCCGCAAATTCAGTGTGGTTAACTGGACCACAGTATTGGACAAGGTGATTATTCCGCTTTTCTCCTCCCCGCTTATTGGCTTCGTGATCGGTTTCCTTGTCATGAAACTCCTGTACCGACTGCTTCGCTCGGCTCCCCAAAAAGCTGTGAACAAATGGTTTTCCAAACTGCAGATCGGATCCGCCGCTTTGATGGCCTACTCGCACGGCAGCAACGATGCGCAGAAAACCATGGGCATCATCACGCTGGCTCTGGTCAGCAGCGGGGTGATCAAGGCGAGCGACGGGATCCCGATAGAAGTAAAGCTGCTCTGTGCCCTCGCGATGGCGCTCGGCACCTCGATCGGCGGATGGAGAATCATCAAGACCGTCGGGATCAACATGATCAAGCTGGAACCGATCGAAGGCTTTGCGGCCGAAACTTCGTCCGCCGCCGTGATTCATGTAATGACAACTATGGGAGCGCCGGTCAGCACCACGCACGTTATCTCCTCTGCGATTATGGGCGTCGGCTCCTCCAAGCGTTTCTCCGCCGTGCGGTGGTCGGTCGCAAAGGACATTGTCACGGCCTGGTTTGTCACCATCCCCGCAACGATGCTGCTCGGAGCGGGCTTCACGATGCTGCTCCAGCTATTTGCACATCTTCTGTAACGCCGCAGCATACAAAAAGCCGGTGCCCACTTCAAAGAGGGCATCGGCAATTTTTGTGTTTACTTTCCCGGAAAGGTTGTTCCGTCGTACGTTAATATCGGCCGGTACAGGTCCGGACGGCGGTCCCGGAAAACGCCCCATTCAATCCGCTGTTCCGCAAGCGCATCCAGATCGAACTCCGCAAGCAGCACCGCCTCCTCCGTGCGCCCAGCCTCCGCGATTTTCTCACCCGTTCCGTTCGTGATGAAGGACGAGCCGTAGAACCGAATGGAGGAACCTCCGATTGATTCCTCGCCGATCCGGTTCGCGGCAACCACCGGAATCAGGTTGCAGGCGGAATGACCGATCATACAGCGCTGCCAGTGGTCTTTGGAGTCCACCTCCGGGCTTTCCGGCTCCGAGCCGATCGCCGTAGGGTAGAAGAGAATCTCAGCGCCCATCAGCGCCATGCACCGCGCCGCCTCCGGATACCACTGATCCCAGCAGATTCCTGCTCCGATCTTCCCGTATTGGGTGTTCCAGACCCGAAACCCGGTGTCGCCGGGGTTAAAATAGAATTTTTCCTCGTAACCGGGGCCGTCAGGGATATGGCTTTTCCGGTAAACGCCCAGCACCTCGCCTGTGGCGTCGATCATCGCGAGGGAGTTATAGCGTGCGTTGTTTTTCTTTTCATAGAAGCTGACCGGCAGGACCACCCGAAGCTCTTTCGCCACGGCTTGCAAGTGACTGACCGCACGGCTGTTTTCCAGTTCTTCGGCATAGCGGTAAAACTCCGGTTTTTCCGCCTGACAGAAATAGCGGGTTTCGAACAGTTCCTGCATCAGGATGATCTGCGCTCCCTCGGAAGCAGCCTTCCGCACCAGATGGTCCGCCTTCGCGATATTCTCCTCAATTTTGTCGGAACAGCTCATCTGCAGCGCCGCAACTTTCACGTTTCTCATATTTTTCCCTCCCGTGTGCATTCAGCCTCCGGCATCTGCTGCGTGATGCAGTGCACGTTCCCGCCTTCCTTAATGAGAGGCATCCCGTCCACCGCGACAATTTTACGATCCGGAAAGAGTTCTTTCAGCGTATCCGAGGCCGCTCGGTCCGTTTGGGCCGCATCCCCGCCGAACACCGGCAGGATGATCCCGCCGTTCACAAAATAGAAATTAAGGTAACTCAAAGTCAGCCGATCCCCTTGGTAGTACCGTGCGGGAGGCTGCGGTATTTCAACCACACTCAGCTTTCTTCCCTGTGCGTCCGTCTCCCGCTCCAGAATCTCCCGATTCTTTTGGGTAATTTCATAATTGGGGTCCTTGGGGTCATGGCAAATCTGCATCAGGATCACGCCGGGCCGGGCAAAACAGGCGACGTTGTCCACATGTCCGTCGGTCTCATCCCCGAAAAGACCGTTTTTCAGCCAGAGGATTCTGGAAATATTCAGGCTTTGCTTCAGCCGGTCTTCAATCTGCGCACGGGTCAGACCGGGATTCCGGTTCGGATTCAGCAGGCACTGCTCTGTGGTCAGCAGAGTGCCCTCCCCGTCCACATGGATTGACCCGCCCTCCAGAACCATGGGCACCTCCACGCAGGGAATTCCGTAATGCTCCAGAATACGCCCTGCCGCCGCATCGTCCAGGTCAAAGGGCTGATACTTCTCTCCCCAGGCGTTGAAGCACCAGCTGATTCCCCGAAGCGCTCCGCTTGAGTCCCGGACGAAGGTCGGGCCGTTGTCCCGCGCCCAGGCGTCATCGTGGGGAATCTTCAGCAATTCCGCAGCGGACCCGCACAGGTTTCGGGCTTCCTGTTCCGTATCGGGGTTCACAATCACGGTGACCGGCTCAAACGCGGAGACAGCCCGCGCAACCTGTGCGTAACCTTCGCAGACCTCTGCGTAATTTTCCGGCCGGATCAGAGAATCCCGCACCGGCCATTCAAGGAATGTTCTTTGGTGCTTCTCCCATTCTGCGGGCATCGTATTCCTGTTCTGTTCCTGCATCCAGTCTGTTTCCCCCACTGATTTCACAAATTTTTCAAAAAGCGGAACCGCTGTTCCTTCCCGGGATCACAACAGCAGTATTATACTTCGAAACCGCCTCTATTACAATATGGGGAATAGATTGGCTGACAGACTCGAAAATGATCAAAAAATAGTTGACAATCCGGTCCCTGTATGGTAATATAAAAAAGCTGACCCGCGAGAGTGGCGAAATTGGCAGACGCGCAAGATTCAGGTTCTTGTGAACCATTAAACGTTCATAAGGGTTCAAGTCCCTTCTCTCGCACCATGCGGAGTGTCCTTATAGGATCTGAGTATCCTTTAAGGACACTCCTTTTTTATCCGGCTTTTGCTTGGGAGTAGCTTAGTGCTACTCCCTTTCTCGTTCTTAAGCGTACATCCGCTTCCGGGATGCTTTCGCGCTCCGGCACGGTAAAAGCTCCGATGCAGTTGTAAAAAATGGTGATGCGCTGAACAGTCTGCCCGCCGACCTTTTCGGCGTGATATACGTCGATGTGGTCGATCAATTCTGTCACCATCCGCTGTGAAAGCTCCTGTGCGTCGGTATACCGGCGAATGGTTTCCAAGAAATTATCGGCGGTCATAAGTTGCCCGCCTGTTTTTCGTAGCACCGATTTGAGCGCCTTGACTTTGGCGGCGTTCTCTCCCTGCTCCTGTTCGTACTTCTTGGACATTTTGGCAAACCGCTCGTCGTTGATCTTCCCCGATACGTTGTCCTCGTATAACCGTTCAAAAAGTGTGTCCAATTCCTTATCCCGCGCCAGCAGACTGTCAAGCTCCTTTTGCTTTAGCGACCGTTCACATGCCGCCGTCTTTGCCGAATGTCCGATAATCTCTTTTACGAAATCATCTTCATACTCGTCGGCAAACTGTGTGAGGCGGCGTATTTCTTGCAAAACCACCTGTTCCAGAAAATCCAGCCGAATATAGTGGGTAGATGTGCATCTCCGATATCCGGTGTTATGGTTACAGCAGCTAAAAAACTTGATGTCATGGTTTCCCTGATTAAAGTGGTAGTTGAGATTGCCGCCGCATTCAGGACATTTTAATAATCCAGAGAAAATGCTCCGTTCACCGCTGACCGTCGGTTTTTTCCGGCGGGTGCCACGGCGTAAATTCTGAACCTTCTCCCATGTTTCACGGTCAATAACGGCTTCGTTAGTGTTTAGAAACACAACACGGTTTTCTTCATCGTTGGCAATGCGCTTTTTCAACTTGTACGACTTTGAATACGTCTTGAAGTTAATCACGTCGCCGCAATACTCCTGTAGGGTCAGAATTTTTCTTATTGTGGTATGACCCCACTGTGTGGTCAAAACGGAGCTTTTCGTCCCGCCGCGACTGATTCCTTTGCTTTGCCAATAGGACGTGGGATTGAGTACGCCATCCTGTGCGAGTGCGGTAGCGGTTTCAGAAAGGCCATATCCGTCAAGTGCCATCTGATAGATACGGCGAACGACAACGGCAGCTTCCTCGTCCACAATCCAGCGTTTCACATTATCCGGGTCTTTCATATATCCATAAGGCGGGGGCGAAAGCGGAACGCCGGAATTACCTTTGAGCTTATTTACGATTCGACGCTTTTTGGAAATATCCTTCGCATACCACTCGTTCATGATGTTGCGGAACGGGGTAAATTCGTTGTCGCCCTCGTTGCTGTCCACGCCGTCCGAAACGGCAATCAGCCGTACATCATGGGCAGGGAAAAATTCTTCGGTGTAGTAGCCGACCTTCAAGTAATCGCGTCCAAGACGAGACAGGTCTTTTACAAGAACAGCCGATATAAAGCCTGCCTCAATTGCTTTTATCATCTGCTGAAAGCCGGGGCGATCAAGGGTCGTCCCACTGATCCCGTCGTCTACGAAAACCTGAATATCCTCGTATCCTTTTTCCTTTGCCACTTTTTTTAGTATAGCTTTTTGGTTCGTAATGCTGTTGGATTCGCAATCAAGATTATCGTCACGACTCAAACGGCAGTACAGGGCGGCGGTATCCATATTGTGTTTTTTATTGTTTGACTGTTTCAAGACAGCCTCCTTTCCGGCAGTCAAACAAGCAGTATTTACACTTATAGTATACTGCTTACGCCCGCCCGTGTTAAGGATGTCGAAGTCGCACAAACCTGTTCCGTATCAGCCTTCATAAGCCTTAACAGAATCTCCGCGATTGTCTCGCCCCGGTCTTTATATACCGGCGTCACAACAAAGTTGATTTTATTGACCTGATAAGTATATTGCTCTGCTTTTATTTCTTCCGGCATATTTTCTCCTTCCATAACAATAAAGTTGATTTTTTAAGCTTCCCGTGTCTTGTGGGGAAACACCAAAGGGCAGCACCAGTCAAGGTGCTGCCCTCTAATCTTGCTCCACACTTCGGGTCAACTTGGCCCGAAGTCAAAGCTCCGTTCATCAACAAAAGGAACAAACGCATCGGGAAGTTTTGGATGTCGCAAGACAGAGAGACCCGACGCGGTGTTCCTAATATGATATTGCGAACAGATAACCCGGACGGGCGGCGGCTTGTCCGCCCCATAGGAATTTCACCTTTCCCCATTCTGATGGCAAAGCGTCCTCATTGCCTGCGACGGCTCACGGCCTGAATGGCCGCTTCACGCTCGGACTGTGACTGAACGCAAGTATCCGGGTTTGTGTGCTTGATCCGGCGAGGCCAAGTCCCGTCCCGCCTGCGGCATGGGCCTTGTCGCTCTCTCCATCCTCTGGCGATGGATGTCATGGCGAGCCTGTCACTCGGCACACGTACCCTTCGTATCCGGGTATCTTTTTATTCAGCTTTCAAAGTACAAACGAGGAAAAAGTATCCTCTACTTATTAGGACGGAAAAAGGCGTTTTGCGGCCTCTCTCTCCCAACTAATTTGCAAAAAAATATCCCGCAGCTTTTTTGAACTGCGGGACACCCTTTATATCGGCAAGTTATTCAATTTCCGGTGAAAGATTTCGGAATAAGTCGCAATCATAAAAATCTACGATGCATAAATCCAGCCCGTCACATAGCTTCTTGACCGTGACCGCGCTCACGTCCCGACGCTCCGCTTGTAACATGCTGTATACGGTCGAGGGCGTGACGCCAGCTAATCGCGCAAGCTGCGTATAGGATATGCCACGCTCTGTGGATAATTGCCGGAAGCGTTCCGCAATCGCGTCCTTTATCTTCAAGCCCTCACCGTCCTTTCAATAATTTCAAGATAAGCATAACAATTCATACGCAATAACGTATACGCACTTGCGTATTATATGCTTTTCTGCTAAACTGATTCTGAAAGGAAACGGCCCCGTCCAACGACGGGGCCGCCCTGAAAAAACTGTTATTCGGTGAGATATTTTTGCAGTTGGATTAAGGCATGTTTGATGGAACGGCCTACAGCGCCGCGATTAACACCTTCTAATTCAGCAATCTGCCGGTGCGTCAGGTTGTCCACAAAATGCAAAAGCAGCCTCCGACGCTGCACTTCGGGAAGTTTGCCGATAGCCGTATAAAGCTGCCGGTAACTTTCCATTTTCATTACGAGATCGGCGGTGTCTGCCTGTGGATCATTCATAGCCGCGTCGGTCAAACCGTCTATGAAATCCATGTAATCCAGATGTCGCCTGTCTTGCCGCCTTTGAGAACGGATTTGCCGATCGGACTGTTCCAGCAGTTCTTTGACCGGGGTTGAAACCTCAACATAAACCCTGTTCCCATTGGCGGTTTTGTATGTGATCGTTACAAGAGACTTTTCCATTATGTTACCTCCGTTCATTTTGGCCTTTGGCTGATGGTTAATGAACGGAAAATGGAGGGGAACGGCAGCGGTAAAGAATATGGCGCACAGGCCCGGCGCGGACTTCGGGCCAACTTGGCCCGAAGTGGTACGGCTTATCCCGTGATTTCGCAAGAGTGAACAAAAAAACACCTATACGGGAAAACTCCCGCAAGGTGTCAATTAGCAAGTGAGCGCAGTATTCGCCCACGTTATTTACGCATTTTTTGAAATTATAAAGGATTAGGCTGTCAGCTAAGCCAAGCCGTTACATCGAAGCAACGGCTCCTCCCATAAAAAAAGCAGCGGTTTTGGGTACATAATAGCCTCCTGTACCAAAGCCGCCATTATCGTAAATGAAATACATTCTGAAAACTTTACAAAAGAAGAAACGACGACTTTGAATAGAGCATCAAAACCGTCGTTTACGTTTATATATATTTAGGACGCCTTACTGTCCGACCATCAAAACGACGGTTTCTAGTTTTGGAATGGATGCAGGATAACTACGGTAGCAATATTTCAATTTTTTATGACATCATTATAAATTTGTAATAATGAAGAACATATAGAAGTCCCTTGCTTTTACCTTGCAGTTTTGAAAGATTAGTTTTTACAAAGCAATGCACCCGTAACCATACCCAAGGTCACGGGTGCATCTTATCTGAAAGAATCTTCTTGTGGATCAAATCATATTTAGAGTATCCCTTTTCATGGTGATGTAAGTGACAAGCCCATATATGCAATAAACCGCTAGAAAGAAAACAATTGTTATTGATACCGTTGAAAAAGTGAGTGCATGTATGGAGCTAATACCCGGGACATCAAACGAAGCCGTAAAAAGAGTCTGCGCAACAGCAGCAACTAAGCCGCAGCCTAAAAGGGCCGCCGGAACAACGGGGAGAGCATAATATAGTAAGACATGTTTTCTAAGCGTATGAAGTAATGCCGAATTTTCCATGCCCAAGGTTTTCAGCATGCCATAATGAAAAGTGTTCTTATCCTTTTCGCTTAACAACTGCACCGCCAGTATGACCATCCCAATGATACAGACGATCAAAGCCAGATAGAAAAGGGGCAATATCAGAACAATGCTTTGGTTGGTTGACTGCATGGTATATTTTCCGCCGATATAGTCGTTATCATCATCCAACAGTTTTGTCATATATCCGTCGGAACCGGATTTTGCTATGTTCGACGAAAGAACTTGCAGCGAAGGAAATTTGTCTTTCAGACTGTTAAGGTATCCTTTTGCGAGACCACCTTTCACATTGGCAACATAAAGGCTGTACGCCACTTTAAAAGACGTTACCGCGTTGTCCGGCACAACCAAAATAAATTCCTGACCGTTTCCATAACCGCCATATTGTGAAAAGGTATCTGTATAGACCCCAGCGCAGGAAAGGCTTTTTCCTTCCACAGCAAATGTACTTCCATCGGAAATGTAGTTTTTGTAGCTGCTTTTCAAGTAAGGCATACAATGGACAATAAATTGATTCTCATCCATGTTTACTTTCTCAAGGCCCAGCATTTTACGCAACTCGCAATAATCGCTATATTTTATATAAGTATCGTATCTGTTCTCGCTCATTAAATAACTTTCCGGTGAACCGGATTTTCCAACCTTTAAGAAATAGTCGGACAACGCTTTATCCCGGATGCTCATAAAAGTTTTACTGGTTCCTGTATAGATGCTGTAGGTATAGCTGGATTCAATCGGGGCAGTTTTTGACACATACCCGCTATATTGAGGGAAGTTATCATTTTCGCCTTTATGCAGGATACTGATGTCAAACGCCTGCAATGATGCCAATTTATTTGTGGCTTGATAAAAAGAAGTTCCGATTCCTACGCATGCGATTGACAGCGTAAGCAAAACGGCGATAGAGCCTAACGCTATGCTTGCATTGCCAATTTTAGAAGTGAGTAGCCGATAGAGAAACAAATGCGTATTTCTGAATTTCCAATGTTCGTTGCTGTCGAGTACTTTATGAAGAAAAGAGGGCAAACCCATAAATAAGCCAAGCTGACACAATACTGCCAGAAGCAAGCCCAAAAACAAATCTGAAATGTGGCCAGACGGCAAGGTGAAAAGCCATATGCCTGCCACACCGCACAGCAACGCGGCACAAAAGATAATAACGCCTACAAGCGGATTACGAATCAGCATTTTTTCATTGCGATTTTCATAGTGAAGCAATTCAATGAGCCGCATCTTTTTGAGCTTGCGCCTGCTGCTGAAAAGCCCGACAAGGTAAATCAGGCAGAAGTACAGCAAGGTAAGGCCCACGGCCTGAATAGAAAAAATCAGTGATAAGGAATAATGGCTTCCAAACATGTTGACGATAATTGCCTCTAATAGGTTGGCAATCAGTGTTCCAAGTACACAGCCGACAACAAAGGCCGCAAGCCCAATGATGCCGTTTTCCATCCAAAACATTTTGGTGATCTGCTTTTTATTAATTCCCAAGATCATATAGGTGCTTAATTCCTGACTGCGCTTTCTCAACATAAAATTCATCATGTAGCCGACGAACCAGCCTAAGATGAACACAATGATAATCGAAAACAACACGATCATAGTACCGAGTTTATTATCCCCGGTTTGCGACATGACTTCGGCAAGCTCTTTTGCAACGTCCGAAAAAATCAGCGCATTAAAGCCGTACATTAATGCGACGGCTCCGATCATGGAAATAAAGTAGAGCAAATATTGGCTTGCCTGACGTTTTGCATTTCGGATTGACAGTGTTCTCAGCATTCTCGATTTCCTCCCATCAGAGACAGAACATCAAGAATTTCATGATAAAATGCGGTATTTGATTTTTCGCCCTTCCTGATTTCGTTGAAGATCCTTCCGTCTTTCAAAAACAGAATCCGTCCGGCATAGCTGGCGCAGAGTGCATCGTGCGTAACGAGAAGTATTGTTGAGCCGAGTGAATGATTCAGTTGTTCCAGCAGCTCCATCATATTTTTAGATGATTTCGAATCCAAAGCCCCCGTAGGCTCGTCTGCCACAATGAGTTTCGGGTTTGTTACAATTGCCCTTGCGGCAGCGCAGCGTTGCTTTTGGCCCCCGGATACTTCATACGGGAATTTTGAAAGAATGTCCTGTATGTGCAGACGTTCGGCTATATCCGCAACCCGTTTGGTTGTTTCATCCGGGCTCAACTCCTTGATCGTAAGAGGTAGGGCAATATTCTCTTTGATGGTAAGCGTATCAAGCAGATTGGAATCCTGAAAAATAAACCCCAAATGATCCCGACGGAAAGCGGAGACACGGTTTTCCGGCAATTCTGTAATATCAGCGTTTTCAAGAAAGATATTTCCCGCGCTGACGGTATCAATCGTCGAAATGCAATGAAGCAGGGTAGTCTTACCGGAGCCGGACGGCCCCATAATGCTGATAAATTCACTTTGCTCCACTTGAAAACTTATGTCGTCCAAGGCTTTTGTCAGGTTATTGCTGTTCCCATAATATTTCTCGATATTTTTCACTTCTAAAAGCATAAATCATCACCCCCTATTACTCAGTGAATCGGTCATCTTTCCATCCGCAATCGTTACCGTTTTGTCTGCAAAAACGAAAGCGTAAGTACATGACCTGTTAATGGTGACGGTAGGCAAGGACGCAAAGAAAGCTTTTTTCACGCTTCCTTTGTAGGTAATTGCCTGATGTTCGTTTCCATGTCCGTCACGGCTGGTTTTGCTCTCCGAATCCAACTGAACTGCATTGAAATTTTCAGGAGCATGAAATTTCACTTCGGTGACAATTCCGTCGGTTTCAACAAAGTCGGCATACTCCGACTTCAATGAAATTACGACTGCGCCTTGGTTCAATAGGACTGCCGCTGCTATTCCTGAAAGCAGCAGCAGAATTACCACCACTGAGACAACCAGCTTTTTATGGATGTGCTTCATTGTATAACCCCCTATACGATTTTGGTTAATGCCTGATAATAACAACCTTAACATTAACGGACAAAAAGAGGTATAGAGGTTACTTGCTTCTATCTTTCGGTTTTGAAAGATAAGTCAGGTATCAATGCTTTCGCCAAAATCATAATCTTTGGGGAACGTGAGCGTTATTTCCGTGTATACGTCCAAGGCAGACTTAGCATCAATAGAAATCCCCAATTTATGACTAAGCTCCTTGCAGAGATAAAGTCCGATCCCGGTGAAATTCTTTGCGTTTCTGCCGTTACTTCCCGTAAACCCGTGCTCAAATATCCGGGGAACTTCGCTTTCCTTTATCCCGATTCCATTATCCTTTACGGACAATTTTATAAAGCTTCCTTCCTCCGATGCCGTTATCGCAATTTGAGGACTTTCTTTTTTATATTGGATACAGTTAATAAGAATCTGATTCAGGATGAATACAATCCACTTTTTATCGCTGTAAACCTTGTATTGTAAGTAAGACGTGTCAACCCGTACATCGTTTTGGATAAGGAGCTGCTTGTTTCTTGCCAAAGCTTCCTCAACAATATCATCGAGTGAAATTTCCGAAATCATATAGTCTTTTTCGACATGCCCAAGGCGGGCATAATAGAGCACCCGTTCCACCTGACGTTCCATTTCCTCTACCTGAGAAATCAATTTCCTTGTATATTCATTTTTGTTGTTTTCACAAATCAGCTTTGACGCGGTTATCGGACGTTTTATTTCGTGAACCCACTGTTCAATAAATTGCTGATATTCGGTTCGTTTCCTCTCTGCCTGTGATACCTGTTCCGTCATGGATTTCATGGCACGTTTCATAAGATTGAAATATTCCTGCTCCAGAGCCGTCGAAGGTTTGTCCAGGACATTTGGCAACAGGTATTTTTTGTCCAGCGATTCGATGATGGAATTCAGCTTGGAGCATCTTTTCTTTAACCTGACGTAATCCGCTGTCAGGTAAATATACAGGATGATTCCCCAACATATCAGCAATAGAAGAAGTTCACTATTTCCAATCCCGGCAAAATGGAGGAACAGGGATGAAAAAACAGCGCATGAAAGATTGAGCACGATGATATAGATTTTGTCCCGTAAAAATGCTCCCACTGTCATATTTTGTACCCCAATCCTCGTTTCGTCTGGATTAAGTCGTTGGCACCAATCTCATCGAGCTTTTTCCTTAATCTGGTCATATGTACACTCAAGGCACTATCGTCGATGTGAATATGGTTGTCCCACAAAAATTCAATCAGATCAATACGCGAAATAATTTTTCCGGTATTTTGAAACAGATAGTATGCTATTTTGAGTTCTGTTTTCGATAACTCTATATTTTTGCTTTGGTATTCTATATTGGCGGATATGGGATTTAGGGTTATTCCTTTATAGGATAAGGTCTGCTCACCGGCGTGGTCGGTTCGTTTCAGCAAAGATTGTATTCTTGCCAACAGAACAGGCAGATTATACGGCTTTGTAATATAGTCGTCCCCGCCCATCGTCAGCCCGTTCAGCTCGTCCATTGTACTGTCCCTTGCCGTAATAAAAATGATCGGAACATTTGAAAAATGCCTGATTTGCCGACACAGGGTAAAGCCGTCCTGATCCGGAAGGTTTATATCAAGCAATATTAGATCCGGATTCGTGCCTTTGAGTCCCTCGATCACGTTCTTGTTCAGATCAGGCGCAAATGTTCTGTAGCCGGAATTTTCTAAAAACTGCATCAGTTCTTCGCGGATTACCTCGTCGTCTTCTATGACGAAAATGTTTGCGTACATAAAATTCACCACCATTCTTTCATTTGCCCTTTGCGCAGCGCCCATCTGTAGGTTTTTCAGCATCAATCGGAACCAACCACAGATTTCCTTTTTTCTCTGCTCCTTTTATTCGCCCGGCGGAGCAGTAATAGTTTACCATACGGGCAGTAATGCCCCATTTTTCTCCCGCTTCTTTAACTGTTAGATACTCCATTCCGGTACCACCTTATCTTAATGTGTACCTACATTATATTTCGAGAATTCGAATAATACAAGGATGCCATTTTTAGTGCGCCTGTTGAGATTCGCTAAGTGGCAAGCAGGGCAACTGTGGCCACAGTTGCACATTTTATGGATTTCCCTTGCGGTCAAATCCATAAAACTGCTTGTTGGGGCAAGCCGCCCCAAACCCTGCGACTTCGAGCCAACTTGGCCCGAAGTCGGCGTTTCGCGCCTGTTGTTGCGTCACCATCGCTACCGCTCCTGTTCCTTGTTTCTCTGCGCGTCCGTCAGGCTAAGCAGACGGTCGATGTTGGCCTTTGCCGTAACAACCTCCTGCATGTCCTTCCGTGCCGCGCGGTATTCCTTATATGCGGCCCGTTTTTCTGCCGCCAGCTTTTGATACTCGGCTTTGAGGGTGTCCATCGCCGGGAGCTTCGCCCCGGACAGGACTCGCCGGAACGTAGCCTGTGCCGCCCGGTAAAGCGCGATTTCAGCCTCATGCTCCGCAAGATATTTCTTACTGTATTTTACGGCCTTGTAGCCGGTGAATACAGGCCGGGTTTTTGCGTAATCCACGGTTGCCGCCTTTAGTTCCGTGTTGACGTTCATAGCGCCCTCGATGGACTTAATTTGACCGGAGAGAACATGAAAGCGGTCTGCGGCCTCAGTCGCCCGCTTTTCCAACTGGTCATATTCCAACAGGCCGTTTTCCTGCAAATATTGAAGCGTCGCCGCCATCTGTTTCAGGTTGAATATCTTTGCCCACCGCTCATACGCCGGGCCTTTTCCAGCCCTCATTCCGGACTGAATATCTATAATCAGGTTTACCTTGCTCGCCGGTTCGCCCCTGCCTCCCGGCGAGGCGGCGGTGCGGCCTTCAACGACGGCCTGTATATCCATCTGCCCGTAACCCTCTCCAAGCGTGGAGGCCCGCAAACGGGTAAAGCGTTCCTGCCCCTCGGCCCGGAAACTGATAGCGCCGCCGCGCCCGTGTTTCACTTCATAACCCGCTGCTGCCATAGCCTGTAAAAAAGCACCTATGTCCGGTGGCTTATCGGCAAGGCAATGGTCAATCTGCGCCTTTAGCCGCTCCTGAAAGGTCGGCGGTCTGTTATCACCGAGCCATTCCCCGTAGTGCTTGAACTTTCCCTTGCTGTGGAGCTTCGGATGGGCGATATAAGACAGGCCGTTTTCAAGACAAATACGGTCGGACAGCCGCCGCACAGCCCGCGCAGAGCCGATAAAATCGCGGAATTTCCGGGTACAATCAAGGGCCGTGGAATTGTAATAAATGTGGCTATGGATATGTTGATGGTCAATATGTGTGGCGACGAAAAATGCGAACTGGCCTTTTGTCCAGCGCATTGCCATTTCATAGCTGATCCGGTTGGCGTCCTCCGGCGTGATCTCACCGGGGAGAAACGACTGCCGGATTTGATAGCACAAAATGTCCGCGTCCCTTTTTTGCTCTCGGCCTGTGATGGCTTTATACTTTGCCTTGCTTAATAAAAACTCCGCGTCGGCGGTTTCTGGGTCGCACATATAAGCGGAGATCAATTCGCCGTCCCGCGTCTTGTCGGGGTTCTGTCCGTAGTCGAAACGATCTTTCATAGACTGTGCTATCGTTTCGCCTTTGCTGATATGGTGCGTTTTGAAATAGGTTGTTGCCACACGCATTTCCCCCTTTCTGACTTCGGGACAAGTTGGCCCGAAGTTGTCTTACCACGACAAAGTAAATTGAAAAGCGGGCCGCAACGGCCCGCTTTCACGTATATATGGCTCTTACTTCAACCCATCACAAAGCCTTTCAGGGAATAATTCAAATCGGCCAGTCTGTCTATAGCCCATTCGATTACACCCCGGAGGCCGAAAGGGGAAATCAGAAACCCTATCACAATCAGGCCAACGCTGCTGAAAACCGAATATCCGGTAGCCAGCATGATAACACCCGCCCCGGCAATAATCACGGCTGCTGCCGTGCAAATCCATTCCGAAAGGCAAAAGATGAAGTACAGAAACGGGACGGCGATGCTCAACGCGATAATAAACGGTATCGCTATGATTTTAAGCGGAATCTTCATAACAGGAACCCCTTTCATGTTTTACTCTACCTATATTTTACCATCTGTGAAAGGGGACAACAATGTTGTCGAGACTTTACGAATCTTGTCCCGGCACTTCGGGCCAAGTCGGCCCGAAGTAAATAAAAAAACTTGTTCAAAGTAAATAGTTGCAATATAATGATCTTAAGAAATACTACGGAATGGTGTGATTGAATTTTATGGAAAAACGAGCAATTTTATTGGGAATGTTTCATTATCAACGAAGCCATTCTATTTCAGCTTCCGATTTGCCAAGTACAGAATTTGATGTGTGCACATTAGAGAAGAAGTTAAAACAATTACAGTTTGAAACAACTGCATATATGGACTTATGCTTAGCTGACACGATTAAAAGGATATACACATTTGCCCAAGAGGCTCCATGTGATTCTCTGAATATCATATATTTTTCTGGCCATGGCGGGCATAGCAGAGGAGAAAATTATCTCTATACAATTGATTTTGGCACAAACTTAGATCAAGGCTTGTCTGTTGAAA
>JAEWRF010000164.1 GCA_023460155.1 Bacillota bacterium
GTGCTGCATACAGGCTTCGCAGCCCACGCAGCGGTCCGCCCTCGCGGATTCCGAAAGCGATTCATAGGCTTCGCGGAAAAAGCCCGCGTTTTCCCGGTCAGCGGTGGAAAGCGGAAGCCGCCCGGCGGAAGCGCAGCGGTTGTAAACGGCAAAAACGGCGGGAATGTCCACCCCGGAGGGGCAGTCCATACAGTACCGGCAGCCGGTGCACGGAATGGTGCCCGTTTTCAGATAAACGGCCACCGCTTCTCCGAGGATGGAGCGCTCGCGGCCGGTGAGCGGAATGAAATCCGTCATGATCTTCACGTTATCCCCGACCTGCTCCGGCGTTGACATACCGCTCAGCACCGTCATGACATTCGGGAGTGAAGCTGCAAAGCGAATCGCCCAGGAGGCAATGCTCCGTTCGGGCTGTTCCGTCTTCAGCAGATTCACCGCCTCTTCGCACAGGTCACAGAGACTTCCCCCGCGGACCGGTTCCATGACGACGCAGGGAATTCCGCGCTTCTCCAGAATTTCGTACTGCCGCTTCGCGTTCTGCATGTCCCAGTCCAGATAGTTGAGCTGAATCTGAATAAAATCCCATTCGTGCCGATCCGCCAGCTTTTCCAGCACCTCCGGAACGCCGTGGAAGGAGAAGCCGAGATGCCGGATTCTGCCCCGGGCCTTTTCTTCCCTCAGATAGGCCAGCACTCCCGTCTTTTCATACCGGTCCTCAAATTCCTTCACTGATTCGCCGATTGAGTGGCAAAGGTAGAAGTCAAAATACTCCACCTGGCATTTGCCCAGCTGTTCTTCGAAAATCCGTTTTCCGTCCTCCAGATTATTCAAAAGCCAGGTCGGCATTTTATCCGCCAGATAAAAGCTTTCTCTCGGATATTTCTTCAGGGCATGTCCGATAAAGGTCTCCGACATTCCCTCGTGATAGGGATAAGCAGTATCGTAATAATTGACGCCGTGCGAATAGGCGTAGTCGATCATTTCCTGTGCCGCCGCGTAATCGATATCCTGCTTATCCTTCTGAACCTTCGGCAGGCGCATGCACCCGAACCCCAGCAGAGAAATGCTTTCCCCCGTTTTAAGGGTAACCCGTTTTTTCATCGTATTCCTCCTGATACAAAATATTCCGTCGAAGCCTGTCAAAACAATGTTATCCGCAAAGTCCAGGAAAAGTCAAGATAAAAAATTGCTCACTTTGAGTGAATAAGTTAAAAAGCATGAAAATGACGAACGAAATCATAGATTTCTTTGTTCCTTTGTCTCTTTACATCAAAAAAATAAGAATGTATACTATATTTATACAAAACTTCTGCATCTATTTGACAAATGAAATCGAGGCGTCGCAATGAAGTACTTAAAAAACAAACTCATGCTCTACATCTCGTCGATTCTGGTGCTAACCGTTGCATCTCTGACCGTGATCTCCTCTCTTCTGTATTACAGGAGTACCACAGCCCAGGCGGAACAGTATTCCTCCTATCTGGCGTCAGCCTATCAGCAGGGCATCAACTCCGTTCTGAATACCTACCGCAACGATATTAAGATCGTCGCTGCAAAAAGCTTTCTGACCGACGGTACGACTTCCGCGCAGCAGCAGAGTTTGCTGGCTGACGAAGCCAAAGCCATCGGCTTCCATTTCTTTGCTGTGGCCGACGCGCAAGGCAGCACCGGAAAAGGCGAGAGCATTGCCGACAAGACGTTTTTCCAGAAGGCAAAAGCCGGCAGCACTTTCCTTTCCGACCCCACAATGAACGCCTCCAAGCAGCTGGTGCTTTACGCTGCAACTCCGATCGGAACTACGGGGAACGTTCTGTACGGGGAACTTCCCTACGACGCGCTCAGCAAAGAGCTGGACCGCATAAAAATCGGCGAAAGCGGATATGCGTTCGTCATCAACCGAGCCGGACTGACCGTGATCCACCCTGAGCTGGCCAATGTTGAAAAGCCTACCGATTACCTAAAGCTCTCGCAAACAGATGCCTCTTATCTGCCCATCGCCAACATTTACCGCCAGATGATCGCCGGAAAAACGGGAACCGGCTACAGCGTTTATAAGGGGGTCCGCCGTCTGGTTGCCTATGCTCCTCTCAGCGGGCCGGAGGGCTGGTCGGCGGCGGTCACCACGCCGGTCAATCAATTGGATGAAGGGCTGCGCAGCACGCTGGAAATCTGTGTGGGCGTCGGATTGGCACTCGCGCTGATTGCCATTCTGATCACCCGGATTTTTGCCAAGAAAATAACAGAACCGATCGTCCGGGCAACCCGGCGCATCGAATCTCTTGCGGAGGGGGACCTCCATGAGGAGGAAGAAGCGGTCAAAGGAAAGGACGAAAGCGCGCGTCTGGTTCTGGCTTTGCAGAATACGGTTCACAGTCTGCGCTCCTATATCATGGATATTTCGCACGTGCTGGATCAGGTCGCCGCAAAAGATCTGACCGCCGAAAGCACGGTTACCTACTCCGGCGATTTTGTATCCGTTCAGAGCGCCCTCGAACAGATCGTACAATCCCTGAACGCAACTCTAAACGGAATCGCCCTATCCACCGAGCAGGTGCGCATCGGTTCGGAACAGGTCGCTCTGGGCGGGCAGAACCTGGCTGAAAGCTCCTCCGAACAGGCTTCCACCACCGAGCGCCTGACAAACTCCCTCACCCTTGTTTCCAATCGGATTCAGGAGAATGCGGAATACTCGCTTTCGATGCAGAATACGGCCCAGGCGGCTCTGACGGAAACGGCGCAGGGCAATGAGGAAATGGGCAAAATGCTGCAGTCCATGGAAAGCATCGATTCCTTTTCCAAAAAGATACAGGGCATTATCCATATGATCGACGATATCGCCTTCCAGACCAACATTCTGGCGCTGAACGCCGCGGTAGAGGCTTCCCGTGCGGGAGAGGCCGGAAGGGGCTTCTCCGTCGTCGCCGACGAAGTCCGTCAGCTGGCCTCAAAAAGCGCGGAAGCGGCAAAAAGCACAACCGAACTGATTGAAGCCACCATCAAATCGGTCGGTCAGGGGATGCAGAATGCGGAAAAAACCGCCGACTCCTTCCGCAAAATTGTGGATCAGACCAACGATATGAACGATCTGGTTCTCAAAATGTCCGCTTCTTTAAAAAGCCAATCAGAGAGTATCGCCGAGCTGGACGAAGGCATGAAGCAGATTTCCGTCGCAACACAGGCCAATTCTGCAACGGCGGAAGAAAGTGCAGCAACCAGCGAAGAGCTGTTAAGTCAGGCACAGACCTTAAATGAAATGGTTGCGGAATTTAAAACCAAATGATTCCCAAACGGGAAGGTTGAATTCACAGGAAAGCGGCCTTCCCCGCAGAAGAAACGTTCCGGCAGAAAAGAGCAGGCCCCGGCAAACGGGGCCTGCTCGTTTTATTGGAGGGGTCAGTGGTTGATGACGCTGACCGGTTTTCCCTCCAGATAGGATTTAAAATTGTCGATTGCGAGGTCGACCGAGCGCAGCCTGGCTTCCGCGGTAAGCCAGGCGATATGTCCCGTGATCCGGCAGTAGGGGCAGCCCATGAGAGGGGTTGGTTTCTTCGGCGGCTCCTGCTCCAGCACGTCGAGGCCCGCCGCATAGAGTTTCCGCCGGTTCAGCGCTTCCAGCAGCGCTTCTTCGTCGACCAGGGCGCCGCGCGCAGTGTTAATGAGGATCGCCCCGTCCTTCATCTTCCCGATGCTCTCGGCATTGATGATATGCCTGGTATCGCTTGTCAGGGGACAGTTGAGAGAAAGCACGTCCGAACGGGCAAGCAGTTCCTCCAGCGAAACCTGCTCAATAAAATCGTACCGTTCTCCCTCTTTTCGGTGTCTGCTGTACGCAATCACCTTCATACCGAAGCCCGCCGCCATTCTGGCGACCCAATAGCCGATGGCGCCAAGGCCGAGAATCCCCATGGTTTTCCCATAGAGCTCGTACTGCCGGCACTTCACACTTGTGTATTTCTTTTCCGTACTTCCCTCAAGCCAGTATTCCCGTCTCACATAGGCGTCGTGACCGCCGATGTCGTGGCAGATATCCAGCAGCAGGGCCATGGCAAACTGGGCAATCGTCACGTCTCCGTAAACGGTATTGGTAATTGTGATCCCTTTTTCCAGGGTCATCGGCACATTGAACTCCATGTAGCCGTGCGCGAGTGTCGCAATATATTTCAGTTTCGGGTGCCGGTCCAGAAATTCCCGCGAGATTGTGTCCTTCTGAATCCAGAGTCCGATCAGCGCGTCCGCATCCGCGACAAGAGCGTCCAGAGCGCCGCCTTCGGCCGCCTCGCTCCTCGGGTGAAGCTCCAGCGCCGTCACCGCCGGAATCCGCTTTGTCATCGTTTTCCACCGGTTCACCAGCTCTTCGTGAGTAACGCCCGGACAGGCTTCCCCCATCAGCACAACCACTTTCATTTCAATTATCCCTCTTTCTCTTATCGCATCGGGTTCGGCGGCTTTTCCGGCCGGTCAGCCCAGCCGGTCTCAGCGTGTCTCCAGAACCATTTTTTCCTTCTCCCTCGCGTCCCGGTCAATTGCCAGCTTTATGTTGGCGTAATTCACCAGCAGAATCGCCGCCGTGACATAAAAATTGCAGGCAAAGCCGAAATGAGAGGAAACAAATCCCCCCAGCTGCGGCCCAAGCACCAGCCCCGCATACTGAAAAGCCTGATTGTACGAAAACACACGGCTCAGAACCGAGCTGCCGGAGGACTTTTTCAGCAGGTAGGAACCGATCGGCAGGATGGCCGCCTGCGCGATTCCGAAGGAAAACCTCAGAAGCATCAGCACCCAGACGTTGGCGGCCAGACCCATAATAACAAACAGAACGGAGCCGACCAGAATTGCGATGCTCATCACCCGGATCTGGTTGATCCGGTCGATCAGCTTTCCCCAGAAAAGAGACGCCAGAACAATCCCGAATCCGGTGCAGGAAACAACCATCCCGGCAATCAGACTCGCATGACCGGAGGCCTCCCCCGCGGTTTTCAGCAGCTGCCTTACATAGAGG
>JAEWRF010000165.1 GCA_023460155.1 Bacillota bacterium
GTTTATGGACGCGCTGCACTCCGGCAAATACGACCTCAACAAGACCGCCCTTGTCATCACGCAGACCGGAGGGGGCTGCCGTGCTTCGAACTATATCCATCTGCTGCGGAAAGCGCTGAAAAAAGCCGGACTGGAACAGATTCCTGTCATCTCCATGAATCTTTCGTTTCTGGAAAAGGACCCCGGCTTCACCATTACGCTTTCCATGATCCGCAAATTTGTCGCTGCCATTGTGTACGGTGACGCGCTGATGCTGCTTCGCAACCAGAACGAGGCCTATGAGGTTAACAAGGGCGAGAGCAATGAAAAAGTGGAAAAGTGGATCACGGCGCTGACGGAACAGTTCAACCGCGGAAAAGGGCTTTCCCTGCGGGAGCAGACCGTCAATCTGAAAAAGATTGCGGCCGACTTCGCCGCTGTTCCCGTTCAGCGGGTGCCGAAGGTGAAAGTCGGCATTGTGGGAGAAATCTACATCAAATACGCCGCGCTCGGCAATAACAATCTGGAAGACTTTCTCCGGAGTCAGGACTGTGAGGTCAACGTGCCCGGTCTGTTGAATTTCGCCCTCTTTAAGGTGGACAACCGTCTGGAGGACATCAAGCTTTACGGCGGGAATCCCGTTAAGTTTATCGTTGTAAAACTTCTGATGGATTATCTGCTGAAGATGCAGAACACCCTGATCGATACCATCAAGAGCGTGCCCGGTTATGTTGCCCCTGAGCCCTATGCACACACGAAAGGCCTGGTCAAGGGTGTAATCGGCTACGGTGACAAAATGGGCGAAGGGTGGCTCCTGACTGCAGAAATGCTGGAGCTTTCGGAGCAGGGGTACGAAAACATTGTGTGCGCCCAGCCGTTCGGCTGCCTGCCGAACCATATCTGCGGCAAGGGCATGATCCATAAAATCAAAGCCATCGACGAAAAATCAAATATCGTACCGATTGATTACGACCCGAGTGCCACCCGCGTAAATCAGGAAAACCGCATCAAGCTGATGCTGGCGGTCGCCCGCGAAAAACTTTCGACAAAGTAAGGATTTATTTTATGTTTTCCCACAGTTTATTTTTATAGTGAAAAATATTATTGTAAAATTCGACTAATCTCTTGCGAAAAGTCAGCTTTTCAATTATAATTCTTGTATAAGGTTTTTTCTAGCCCAAAAAGGCAAATCCGGCCAAAGCCGGAGGCGCAAAGCCACGGGGCTAAACCGTAGGGGCATGCCAGCCGGCTGCATATTTTTTTATAACTCCGATTCATTCGGGATGTTATACGGAATATTGGGGGCGTTGAATTGAGAAGCAAAACGATTTCTTATTTTGTGGCCTGCTTTTTTCCTCCGCTCCTGCTGTTGGGAATGCTGACCAGCTGGTTTCAGAATTATTCATTTTTTCTGCCGGATCTTCTCGTCAGTCTTTTGGTCCTGTTTCTGCTTCACGTTTTCGTGTGGCACCGGTATATCTGCATCCCGGCGCGGGACCTGCTGAAGGCGATTCAGCGCGCGCTGAAGGGAGACTATGAGGCCAGGTTTTCCTGCTGTGACGAGAACGGTGATTTTCGGGAGCTTTCCGCCTTTTTCAACCTGTTTATGGAACGGATGGAGAATCAGGCGAAGGAACTGGCCGAAAACCGGCGTTTCCAGAATCAGCTTCTGGAAAACGAAAGGATCTACCGCTCCGCGCTGGAGCTGACCTGCGAATGCGTATACGAAGTGGATCTGACCCACAACCGTTTTCTCAGCGGACAGGAAACCTGTCGGCGTGCTTTTCCCTTCCTGAAAACGGAAATCTACGATGAAATGGTCAAAGAAATTTCGACAAAAGCCGTATGGGAGGAAGACCGGGCGGAATTTTGCCGGACTTTTTCCCGGGAAAGCCTGATGGAAGCCCTTCAGAAGAAAGGTTCAACCGAAATTGATCTGGAATACCGCAGAATTACCCCGGAAGGCAAAGTCGTGTGGGAAAGCTCGACAGTGATTCTTCTGAATTCCGCTCTAAATGAGCCCCGCAAAATTATCGGCTACATAAAAAATATCGACGCGCGGAAAAAACAGGATCTCGAAATTCTGAAAATGTCCCAGAAAGACGGTCTGACCGGTCTTTATAACAAAAAATACACACAGTCTTTGATTGAAACCTATCTCGCCGGTGAAGGTGTTGAGGGTACCCACGCCGTCATCATGCTGGATATCGACAATTTCAAACATATCAACGACACTCTCGGCCACGTGCAGGGCGACGCCGCGCTTGCCGCGGTGGCTCAGTGCCTGCAAAGTCTGTTCCGGGTTTCCGACATTGAAGGAAGAATCGGGGGCGACGAATTCCTGATTCTTCTGAAGAGCCTGGATTCCAACCGGACTCTTCTCGAAAAGCTGGAGGCTGTCCGCTGTGCGCTGCAGGAGATCCGTCTGGAGGATAAAGACTACCGGCTCAGCGGAAGTATCGGCGCATCCGTTTATCCCGGGGACGGCACCTCCTATCAGGAGCTTTACCAAAAGGCAGACACCGCCCTTTATTATTCAAAGCGGCACGGCAAAGACCAGTTTCGCATCTATGGGGAGCACGGCCTTTCGCCGGAAGCCGGATAAAGTGAAAGAATGCATAAAAAAGGCGTCCTGAACGGGTGATACCCGCATCAAGACGCCTTTTTATTTTTGCTGTTGTGGAGCGACAAAAATCTGCAGCGGCGGATCACATCAATTTCCTGTGCGCCAAATAGGAGCGGTTCGGCAGGAAGAAAATTTAAAAGCGCAGAAAGCCAATTTGATTTTCTATATTTTTTACATATTATTTTCTTTTTTAACTTTTTTATTATAAATTTCGACGAATCCCTTGCTTGTATTTCATTTTTCAATTATAATTTAACTATAAGGTAAATTTAAGCAGCCCTAACGCAAGCGGAAATTCAGCCGCAAAGATACCCGTTTTGGCTTGCCGTATCTTTTAACCGCGTCGCTTTCACTGGCATGGCGCGAAACTGTAGGGGGAATTGTAATTGAAAGGCAGAGTGATTTTTTGTTTCGCTGCATGCTTCAT
>JAEWRF010000166.1 GCA_023460155.1 Bacillota bacterium
GACCACAGGCCTGCGCACCGCTATGCTGATCCGCGAAAACAGATTCATGGCTTTTGCTCCTTCCATTCTTCGGTTTCTTACAGGGCTTCCTTCAAAATATTGCTGGTGGCAATCACATCGGCTCCGAGGCCGAGAACATTCGGGATGATGACGTCGCCGCCCCCGACCGGTTCGGTCACCACAACCCGGTTGATTTCCCGCATGACGTCGAAAATCCGGTTTTTCGGAATCTCCGCCGAGACCCTCACCGGCAGCACCGGGACCTTTTCAAAAGCCGTTTTCACCGTAGAACAGACCGTACGGGTGGGATTTGTCATTTCGGAAACAGCAAATTTTTCGCCGCGGGGACATTGATTTCCGGTGACCCTGACCGTGTCCCCCTCTTTGGAAACCGTCAGTGCGCATCCGTTCGGGCAGACAATGCAAATCATTTCTTCCATGCTAAGCCTCCACGATATCAAAGGAAATCCGGTCGTCGGGCCGAAGCCTGAGCGGAGCGAAATCGCACTCCAGCCGCTCCATTTCGGGTGGGTGCAGATAGGGGTATTTTCTGCGGAATACCTCAGTGCCGTTCGCCTTCAGAACCAGCGCGCATTTTCCGAACACGCGGCGGCTGCGGAAATAGAGAACAGTCTTCCCGCTTACCGCACTCAGGTTCAGCCTCTGCGGAACCAGATACAGCAGGTTCTTTCCCGCGGTGAGCTCAGCCTGTCCACGGGCTCCTCCCGCGTAGGCCGCCGCGGCTCTTCCGGCGCACTCGCCGCTTTCCGAAACATAATCCACCAGATCGTTTACATGGAGGGAATTGCCGCAGGAAAACACGCCGCCCACCGAAGTCATCAGGTTCTCGTCGCAGACCGGTCCCTTCGTGCCGGGGTCGATTTCGACGCCGAGGCTTTCGGCAAGCTCGTTTTCCGGAATCAGGCCGACTGAAAGAATAAGAGCGTCGCATTCCACGATTTCTTCCGTTCCTTCGATCGGCCGCATCGCTTCGTCGACCGAGCAGACTTCCACGGCGGTAACCCGTTCCCGCCCGAACACGCGGGTGACGGTTTTGGAAAGGTACAGCGGGATTCCGAAATCGCGCAGACACTGGTGAATGTTCCGCGTAAGCCCCGAGGGAGTCGGCTTGGCCTCGTACACGCCGAGCACCTGAGCTCCCTCCAGCGTGAGGCGGCGCGCCATGATCAGGCCGATGTCGCCGCTGCCGAGGATGACGCACTTTTTTGCGGGCATCTGGCCCAATAAATTAATCAGGTGCTGTGCCGTGCCGGCGGTGAAAACTCCCGCCGGGCGGGTTCCGTGAATGAAGACCTGCTTCGCGGTCCGCTCGCGGCAGCCAGTCGCAAATACGATGGTTTTTGTGAAAATATGCTGCACGCCGTTCCGGCTGACGGCACTCAGCTGGAAGCCGCCCCCGGTCTTTTCAATTCTTGTTACAAAGGTCTGCTTAAGGGCTTCGATCTTTTCCTCGCGGAATTCGCGGATAAAGCGCTCGGCGTATTCCGGCCCGCTCAGCTTTTCCTGAAAGCGGACCAGGCCGAAGCCGTCGTGAATGCACTGCTTCAGAATGCCGCCGAGCCGCTCTTCACGTTCGATCAGCAAGGTTGCCGCGCCCGATTTTTTCGCGGCGACAGCGGCCGCAAGGCCCGCCGGGCCGCCGCCGATTACCGTTACGTCAAAATTCATCAATCCGCCGCCCCTTTCGTTTCGCCGTAGGTGATTACCGACCCGGACGAGTCTTTTTTTACGTCTGAAAGCTTTATTTTTTCATGCTCCGCGATAATCCGCATCACCAGCGGCGAGCAGAACCCGCCCTGGCACCGACCCATGCCGGGGCGCACGCGCCGCTTGATGCCATCCAAGGTCGGCACGCAGACGGGCGAATTGAGGGCGTCAAGAATTTCCCCTTTGCTTATTTCCTCACAGCGGCAGACGATCACTCCGTAATCCGGATTTTTCCGGATCAGGGCGTCCCGCTCCGCGTCTTCCATCTGCGCAAGGCGGGGCGGCGCGTGCCGCACCGGGTCAAATGAGGTGTTTTCGGCAACTGCTCCCCGTTTGCCCAGATATTCCACCGCCCATTTGGAAATGTCCTGCGCGATGGCCGGGGCTGCCGTGACCCCGGGGGACTGGATCCCCGCGGCTTCGAGAATATTCTCCGTGAAGATCCCCTTCCGGACAACGAAGTCCTCCTCGTAGATTGGGGCACGGACGCCGGTAAAATAGTTGATGATGTCTGTGAATTTCAGATTTTCCGCGATATTCTGCTGCATGCGGATGATGTCTTCCACTTCCCCTCGCCGTGTGGCCGTGTCCTCGCGGTCCGGAGTCTCGATTGCGTTCGGGCCGACCAGCATATTGCCGTGCACCGAATGGATCAGCCCGACGCCCTTGGTGTGGCTGCTGCCCTTGAGTGTGTTGATAAGGTAGCTCACACGTGCTGCCGGACCCTTCGGGATGTTTACATGCTGATACGGCAGGATGCTGAACGGCGACTTCGCCATGCTGGTTTTGACCATGTAGCCTGCCTTTTTGTCGGTGATGATATCCGTGCCGCGGCGCGGGTGAATGGTGAAGGTGCGGTCGCCCGCCAGTTCGGCGATTTGGTCGGCGTACACCCCGGCGGCGTTGATGACCAGCTTCGGGCAGAGAACGCCCCGGTTGGTTTCAACGCTCACGACGCGCCCGCCCTCTGTCTTCATTCCGAGAACGGCCGTGTTGAGAAACAGCCGGACTCCGTTATGGACCGCGTTTTCGGCAAGAGCCACCGTCATTTCATAGGGACTTGTAATACCGCCGATGGGCATGTACATGCCGCCGGTGATCAATTCCGGAAGGCAGGGTTCATGCTTGAGAAGTTTTTCGCGCTTTAAGTATCGGACGCCGGGGATGCCGAGCTTTTTGCCGTTCAGCCGAAGCAGTTCCACAATGAGCCTTTCCCAGCGTTTGCAGCAGAGCATGACCTGCCCCTTCTGCTCAAACGGCACGTCCATCTGGCGGGAAAGCTCCCCGTACATCCGGTTCCCGCGCAGATTGTAATAATGCTTCTGCGATTTTGCCGGGAAGTTGATCCCTACGTGGACCACGCCGCCGTTTGCGCGGGACGCGCCGTTTGCCACATCGGCTCCTTTTTCCAACAGAACAGTGTTAAGCTTCCACCGGGAAAGCTCGCGCGCGATGGCGCAGCCGGTGATACCGCCGCCCACAATGAGCACATCCGGCCGCTCGCCTTCCAGACTTTTGTCGCGGATCTGCGGCAGACGCGGCTCCGGCTGAAAGCCCTTCAGCCGGATGTCGCTGACGACGCCCAGATACCGCTTTTTGTTTACGGCAAGCTGCCCCGCCTTGACGGCCGCGGCCCAGTCGTCGACCTCGCCGCGCAGCACAATGCAGCCGCGCTCCTCCGTTACTGTAACATTCGGTGCCAGTTGTGCGATTTTTTTGCATATCTTTTTGAAATTATTCATGAATGCGTGCTCCTTTATGTGGTATCTCCCTGTTCCAGCTTTTGAAGGGTAAGCCTAGCGCTTTCTTCCGCGGCGCGGCATTTTTCGTGCGCGTCTTCCGCGGAAACGCCGCAAACCAGCATTCCGTGATTCTCCATGACGCACGCGCGGTTTTCCCGGATCGCCGCGGCCACGTTTGCCGCAAGTTTTTTGGTGGAGGGCAGGCCGTAGGCGGCAACCTCCGCGTCCCCGTTCAGCAGTGCGCGCCGCTTTTCGTCCGTCACCGGGATCTTTGCATGTGCCGCGGCGAACACGCTGCAGTTCACCTGATGCGAATGGATGATACACTGAATCTCCGGATGTTCCCGCAGCAGCGCCGCGTGGAAGGTTTTTTCCGAAGTCGGCTTTGTGCCGCCCTCATACTGCAGGGAGGAGAGCTCCACGCGAACAATGTCCCAGGGGGTAATGTCGAAGTAATCCAGCCCGGAAGGCGTACAGAGGAAATACTTTTCGTCCAGCCTTACGGAGATGTTCCCCCAGGTGCCCTGAACCAGATTTTCCCGCGAAAGCTGCCTGCCGAGCTCAACAATCTGGTGGCGGAGCTCCATTTCCCGCTCCGGAATTTTCCTTATGTAATCCGCCTGCGTGCGGTGTTGTGCCGCTTCCGGGCGGCGGGAATACGCGAATTTGTAAATCAGATGCATAAGCTGTGCCTCGAATGGATCGAGCGGTTTGGCTCCGCCCAGAGCCTCCCCCTGCAAATAAACCTGCGCGGATTTTTCCAGCACCAGAGCCGCTGAAAAGGCCTGCATCAGGCTTCGCCCGACGGAAAACGCCCCGCGTTCCTCCGGCTCGCCGCCGATCAGGCACGCTCCGCTTTTTTTAAGAAGGCGAACCAGCCTGCGCTCCCGAAGCCCGCAGACCTGTGCACGGACACCCACAATCTGGGCCATATCATCCAGCACGGGAGGAAGCTCCCGAACTTTGCCCGCCGCTTCCCGGCAAAAACGCGGATGAATGAAAATGGCCGCGCAGATTTCTCCGCCGCTTTTCATAAGGGAATAAAGCAATGCGTATTTTTCCCGGACCTCGTCCTCCTCCAGAAAGATGATGTCGCTTTCCTCAATTTTTCCTGCGTCCGCGCCGGCTGCAGCGACGGCGTACCGAGTCCCGGAAAAGCGATAGGCGGCAAACGCACGCTCCAACCCGATTCCGGCGTCGCCGAGCTTCCCGAGATATTTCAGTAGCTCCGAAGCCGCCTGACTGTCGTTCCCCACGGTGATTTCCTCCTTTGCCCATTGCCCGCTCGCTTGGGCAGGCGTCTCATTGGTGCAGCTCCGCCCGAATTTTCTGCTGGAGCGAGTCCACCTCGCTTTTAATATTCCAGACGCCGAGCCGTACGATCAGGAACGGCAGTCTCCACGGTGCGACCTGTGCATCGGTAAGTCCCGTTTTCTGTTTATAGGCAGAGTAATATTTGCGGCAGAGGTGCCGGCGGACCTGTTCCAGTACCAGAGCGAGCACCCGGTTCAGCCCGGGGATCATTTCCCCCTCGTTCAGAAGATACAGCGTAGCCGCAACATCCGCGGCGGGATCGCCCCGGGCCGCCGTCATCCAGTCAATAATGGTAGCCGTTTTTCCGTCACTCATGATATTATCCGGGTGATAGTCGAGGTGCAGAATGGAATCACCGTCCGGCATCCCGGAAATCCGGGAAACCGCGGCCGCTTTTTCCTGCTCCGTCAGGAAGCTGAGCGGCTCGGAATTCAGGGTATCCAGAACAAGCTGCCGGTAGCTTCGGATTTTGTCGGTATGGATTTGGTGCATTTGAATCTGCAGCTCCGACATCAGGCCGGGAATGCGGTGAGCCATTGCCGGGTTTGCGATTGCAAGGGCAATCAGGGTCTTTCCATCCACTTTTTCCAGAATAAGTCCCGTCCGGCTCCCGACTGTTGTCTGCCCGTAGCATTTCACCTTTGTAATTCCTTTTTCAAACGCCTCCGTTGTATTGATCTCCTCATTCCGGATCAGATCCGGTGCTATGTCCTCATGGAACAGCTTGAGCAGGGTGTTTCCGCTCCACGAATAGATTTGGGAGGAACGGCTTTGGAAAAGCGGCGCTTCGAGGGCGGTTTCGGAAATTACTGTTTCAGCCACAATACATCTACTCCTCTTTTTTAGAACCTGTTCTCATCAGTGAGAGCAGGTCTTAATTCCAAACTTCGTTTTCAGCGCTTGACCCTATTG
>JAEWRF010000167.1 GCA_023460155.1 Bacillota bacterium
AATACGCAGTCTGCAGGATTAGGAAGGAGCAAGCCTTTGGAATTTTCAGAATTGCTGAGGAGCGGCGTGGCCGCCCGTGCCTCCGACATTCACCTTGCCTCGAACAACCGGCCCGCTTACCGCGTCAACGGCTCGATGCGCTTTCTGGAAGCGCCCGTCCTGAGGCCAGAGGAGGTCGCCGCAATGATCCGGCATTGCCTCACCCCGGAAAAGTACGAGGAGTTTGAGCGGACGGGTGACGCCGACGCCTCGGCCGAGCTCGCCGGATGCGGCCGCTTCCGCGTGAACGCCATGCGGCAGACCCGCGGCCCGACACTGGTGCTGCGCGTTATCAATTCCTCCACCCCGGAAATTGCGGACCTGAGCCTTCCCGCATCCATCCGAAGAATTCTGGAGCTGAGAGAAGGGCTCGTGCTGGTGACCGGCCCGACCGGAAGCGGCAAATCCACTACGCTGGCGGCGATCATTCACGAATACAACAAAACGCGCAGCAGCCACATCATCACGATTGAGGACCCCATCGAGTACCTGCACACGCCGATCCGCAGCATCATCAATCAGCGTGAGATCGGTGCGGACAGCGCTTCCTACGCACGCGCGCTGAAGGCCGCCCTGCGTGAAGACCCCGATATAATTCTGGTCGGCGAGATGCGCGACCTTGAATCCATCGCAATCGCGATCACAGCGGCAGAAACCGGACATCTGGTGCTTTCCACGCTGCACACCATCGGCGCGGCGAAAACGATCGACCGCCTGATCGACGTGTTCCCTCCGGAGCAGCAACAGCAAATCCGCGCACAGCTTTCTCTGGTGCTGAAAAGCGTCGTCTCCCAGCGTCTTCTTCCCACGGCGGACGGCAAGGGCCGCGTCGCCGCGTTTGAAATGATGTTCGTCAACTCCGCAATCAGCAATCTGATCCGGGAAGGCCGCACCGCGAATATCAGCCAGACGATTCAGACCGGAATGAATCAGGGCATGATCCCTCTTGAGCGGAGCATCGGCGATCTGCTCCGGGGCGGCGTCATTACGGCACAGACTGCCGCCGAATACACAGCCGAGCTGAACCGCTAAGTGTTCTGGTGCCGGAAGGAGAGATTCATTTTTGCAGTATCAATACGTTGCCGTAAACGCAAAAGGCAAACGGTCCCGGGGTACCATCGCCGCCGACAACAAAGCCGAAGCCATCGCACTGCTGCAGACGCAGGGACTGATGGCCCTGGAGCTGAACGGAAGCGCGGAAAAGAAGGAAACCTCGGGCTCCATCTGGCAGAGGGAAATCGGCTCATCCGACCCGCGCCGGGCAAAAATACCGAAAAAAAAGCTGCTGGTACTGATGCAGCAGATGGGAATCATGATGAAGGCGGGCGTATCGCTTTCTGCAGCGATGAACGTGTTGATCCGAGGCGAAAAGGATAAAAAGACCCGGAGGATCCTGTCGGAAATCAACGACGACCTTTACACGGGTACGCCGATTTCCGCCGCGATGGCAAAGTTCCGGGCTTTCCCGGAAATCACCGTGCACATCGTGCAGTCCGGAGAAGCAAACGGCCGCCTGGACACGGCCTTTGAGCGCTGCGCGGGAATTCTGGAAAAGGAAATCACGATGTCCTCGAAGCTGCGCGGTGCGATGGGCTACCCGACGTTCCTTCTGTTTCTGACTCTGGGCCTCATCATTATCATGAACACGGCGGTGATTCCGAATTTCGCCCTCGTATTCCAGCAGTTCGGCGCACAGCTGCCGCCCATCACGCGGTTTGTCATGGCGGTTTCGTCCTTTCTGATCACGAAATGGTATTGGATCGTTCTGGCGGCTGCGGCACTGATTGTGACCTACCGGCTTCTGAAACGGGAGAACCACGATTTTGCCGTAGGAACGGATCGGCTGAAGCTTCGGCTGCCCGGCCTTGGCCGGCTGCTCCGGGAATCCTATGTTGCGCGCTTTTGCCGCATCCTGTCCTCTCTGGTGGAAGCGGGCGTGGATATTGTGCATTCGCTTGAGATTGCAAGGGACGTGATCCCGAACCGCTATATGCAGGAAGGCATCAGCGAGGTTGCCGGCGAGGTCCGCGTCGGTTCCTCCATCAGCGCGTCTATGGCGAAATTCCCGGCATTTGACCCTCTGCTTGTTTCCATGGTACAGATCGGCGAGGAATCCGGGATGCTGTTCGAAACAATGGACAAGATGGCGACACTTTATGAGGAACAGACCGATGCGTCCACCAAGCGGTTCATTTCCATGCTGGAGCCTGCCATGACCATTCTGATCGCTTTGGTCGTCGGAACCGTGGTCATTTCCATCGTCATGCCGATGTTCGGTATGTACAGCGTGGTAGCAGGGAGCAAATAAAAGAGGCGCAGGGAAGCCTCCCCGCGCCTCAGACCGCCTGCCTTGACCTGCACGGTTTTAGGCGGCCTAATGTTTACCGACAAGTTCCTGTGCAGAGAAACCATCTCTGCACAGGATCCGTACTCGATCGGTCCATTACTGATAGGCTACGCAGACCTCAAGCCCGCGGTTCGCCTGATCCACCACATAGGAAGCCGAGCTCAGCGTTTTCCCGGCAGCTTGAGTGGCTTCTTTCAGGTATGTGTTCATTTTATAGGGTGCGGCTTTCACAAGACCGTTCACCACGGTGGTGAAATTGCTGCTTGCGTCGATATAAAATGCCAGAACCGTGTCGCCGCTCTGAAGCTCCGAGGCCATTTTCCGGACGATTGTGCTGTCGCCCGAGGTGCCGAGGTCTTTGACCGCGATGCCTTTTTCGATATAGTAATTGGCTTTTGTTGCGGTACATGCCGGGAGAAACAGATTGAACTGCGAACTTCCGGAAAGAATCTGCTGATCCGTCAGCTTAGTTGCCGCCGGCGCAATGCTCCGGGTCTGGCTGATGACCTTATCGGTAATATTAAAATAGTTGTAAACCGGCTGTGAGCCGTCGCACCATGTGAGATCAATGTGATACCAGCTTCCGTCGATGTTGACCGCATCCCACATATGACCGACCCCGGCGCTGATTCCGCGGATCAGAGTGCACGGGATGCCGGCATAACTGCACAGCAGCTGCATGGAACGGGAATAGCCTTCGCAGACCACCTTTCCGTCCGTAAGCGCGCCGTAAGCGGTGAAAGCCTGCCACAGACTGGTATCCTGCGCAGCAGCCGTGTTATAGCTGCAGCTTTTTACAATCGTATCATACAGATACTCTTCCCGGTCGAACTGACTCAGCCCCGCCGGCATGGCGCCGATGATTGACTGAACCTTGTCACTCATCTCTTGGATGGCCGCGTTGCAGTCCTCAAGAGAGAGATAGGAATACATCTGCAGCACGGTTTCACCGCCGCGGTAACCAAAGGAGTAAGCGTTGCAAAGCCAGAACACCTGTGGGTTATCGTTGGAATAGGCCATGACGGTTTTTTCAATCTGGGCCTTGGAAAGGGTCTGTGAAATTGAAATCTGACCCAGCGGATAGTAACCGCCCACCGACTCGTCGGCAATCTGGTAAACCCCTCCGTCGATAAAATCATACAAGGTTCTTTCCGCATCGGAGGTCAAAGCCTGGTAGCCGCTCCGCTGTGTAACATACTCATAGCCGCCGGATCCCGCCGCTTCGCTTCTGGTCAGACTGCGGCGAGTAAGGCCGGAAGTCACCGCATTCGTAGCGACCGCACTGATGGCCTGAAGCTCCGTCCGGGTGATTTTCGGATCCTTCGCAATCGGCTGCAGAGACTGCGAAAGGGAAATTGACCCGGTGGAAAACGAAGTCGCCTGAACCGGCTCAAAAGAGAACGGGGCAGCCGGCAGGGAGGCGGCCGGCGCTGCCAGGAGCAGTGCCGCAAGCAATCCGACCGCAGCGGAACGAATTCTTTGACTGTAACGATTCCTCTTCATTTCATGAAAATCCTCCAAAACGGTTATTTTCCCTGGAAAAGCAGATCTTTCCTTATAATTATACCATAACCTTACTCCTGCTTTATGAAAAAAAAATTAAAATTGCAGGGTCCACGGATTGTTTTGGAAACATAAAAAATAATTTCAATATTATTTTCTAAAATATCAATTGTGTTAATATGTAGTATACTAAAAATCTGATATATTTTAGAAATTTTTATACACTATGACGGACGTCGACAGAATGGGGTTTTCTGCTATGAAAAAGCGCTCGAAAAGGCAATTGCTGATTTATCTGGCGGTCCTTACGATTACCTTTGCCGCAAATTTGATCTGCCTGAGAAACGGGATTACGGATATATTTCAGCATCTGTATTATCTTCCGATTCTTCTCGGAGTGTTTTTTTACGACAAGACGGGGGTTCTGCTCGCCGCCATCACTTCTTTTCTCTATCTTCTTTCTGTTGTGGCCTTACAGAATAATCCCAGTGCCGTCACCGCCGCCATGATCCGCAGTCTGATTCTGTTCGCCATAGCCATTCTGGTTTATACCCTCCTGAAACGCAACAGGGAGCAGGAGAAGGAGCTTTTCCGGAAAAAGATGTGGCTGGAAACGACGCTTCTGTCCATCGGCGAAGGGGTCGTCGTGACGGACAACGACGACGTAATTCAGATGAGCAACCGGGAGGCGCTGATGATCACCGGCCTGAAGGAAGCGGATGTGCACGGAAAAAAATTCGCCGACGCATACCCGATGACCTTTTCTTCCCCGAACACGCCGCTCGAAGGAGAGGACCGCACAAGCTATGCCTACGAAGGCGTCTACATTTCCCCGGAAGGGCAGCGGAAAGAACTGGACCTGCGCGTCTCCTCCATCCTGTTTCGGGGAAAGGAATGTCTGGGCAGTGTCATCGTGTTCCGCGATGTCACCGAACGGAACCGAATCGAAACGGAAAACCGGTACCTCACTTATCATGACAAGCTGACTGGCCTATACAACCGCCGATTCTTTGAAGAGGAATCCAAGCGGCTGGATGTTGAGAGAAATCTCCCCATTTCCATCGTGGTCGGAGATGTAAACGGTCTGAAACTGATTAACGATGTATTCGGTCATCTTTCCGGCGACCATTTGCTGACCGCGGCCGGAGACGCGGTTAAGAGCGTATGCCGAAAAGAAGACATCGCGGCGCGCTGGGGCGGCGACGAGTATATCATTTTTCTTCCCCGCACCGGATCGGTGGATTCGGAGAAAATTGCGGAACGCATCCGGGAAAAGTGCCGCGGAATGCAGATCAACGGAGTCGCTCTTTCCATTGCGCTCGGCTGCGCGACCAAGGTTGTACCGGAGGATAATCTGTCCTCCGTCATCAAGCGGGCCGACGATTCCATGTATCAAGTCAAGCTGGTCGAGGGCAAGAGCATGAAAAATCACGCGGTGCAGTCCATTCTGAGCACTCTGTATGAAAGCGTGGAAACAGAGGAGGTTCATTCCCAACGCGTGAGCAGGTTCTGCGAGCTCCTTGCCGGAGCCCTCCGGCTGGGCCGCCTGGAAACCTCGGAACTGAGTTTGACCGGTAAGATTCACGATATCGGCAAAGTAGCGCTGGACCGGAATATTCTCAACAAACCGGGAAGGCTTACGCCGGAAGAATATGAAGCCGTCAAGCAGCACTCCTTGAAGGGATACAACATTCTGCATGCCTCCGTCGATCTTTCGCATCTGGCGAACTATGTTCTTTACCATCATGAGCGTTGGGACGGAACAGGGTACCCCTCCGGCCTGAAAGGAACGTCCATTCCGCTGTTTTCCCGTATTCTCACCGTGGCCGACGCCTACGAAGCACTGACCGGAAGACGGCCTTACCGCGATCCGGTCAGCAAAGAGGATGCCCTGCGGGAAATTCAGCGGTGCTCCGGCAGCCAGTTTGACCCCGCCGTCGTTGACGCGCTGATGTCGGTTCAGGAAAAACTCTGATTCGTCCGGATTCGACTTTTTTCTCTATTGAAATTAAATCCATCCCGCATTATACTTTATAAGTGGCAGCGGAATGGATTTTATTTGTTGTGAAAAGAAAGAAAGTGTTGAAATGCAAAGAATCATAGTGTCTTTGGACTCGATCAAGCAGAAACTGACTGAAATTGAAAAAGACGATATGGAATTTATCGAGCTTAATATTGTCCCCAGCCAGACGGACAACCGCTACATATCCCCGGCCTTTCTTCATCTGGACGGTGTTTCCAAAAACGGAGCCCACAAGGACTACGAAAGCATTGACGCCCGCCAGCCGCAGGAAAGCGCGCCCCGCCGGTATCATCCGGTTCTCGTTCCTCTGAACTTCTGAAACAAACATGTTCGGTAATGCCCCGCTGCCAGCGAACCGGGCTCAGGGAATGCTTCCCCGGTTTAAACTGCGCCGTAGGATGCCCGGTATCGGGCGCCCTATGGCGCTTTTTTATTCTGGCCGCACCCTTGGATTGTATCCCCATTTGCGTTTGAAAGAATGGCTTATTTGTGTTATAGTTCAATTATTCGATTTTTTATCCGGCTGCGACATACTAAAAATATAATCAGGAGGAATTTTGTAAGCTATGAATCTTTACGAAGAAGCTGATACCTGCCTTGCCTCCCGTCCAAGAAAACAAATCGGTTTTTTCCCCACGCCCCTGCACAGGCTGGACCGGTTGTCCGAGCAGCTCGGCGTGAATCTGTATCTGAAGCGCGACGATATGACCGGCGTCAGTCTGTTTGGCGGAAACAAGGTGCGCAAACTGGAATTCTCGATGGCTGATGCCATTCAGCAAGGCGCCGATACGGTTGTTACAATCGGCGCGGTGCAGTCCACCCATATCCGGCAGCCGGCTGCCGCGGCCGCCCGGCTGGGCATGCGGGCGGTGCTGAT
>JAEWRF010000168.1 GCA_023460155.1 Bacillota bacterium
TGCCGACACGGAGCGGGCAGCCGTTATGGTGCTTGATGAGTTCCGGGGCGGTAAGCTCGGAAGAATTACGCTGGAACGGGCAGGCGGAAAATAATGCAGGACTGGTATCTGTATGAGGATCTGGCGCGGGCCGACGGCTTTGTTTCGGTCTGCGGAATCGACGAGGCCGGGCGGGGCCCGCTCGCCGGGCCGGTGTTCGCCGCGGCAGTGATTCTGCCCGAACACACGGAAATTCCCGGACTGAACGACTCCAAAAAGCTGAGCGCGAAAAAGCGGGAAGAATTGTTTGATGTGATTCAGTCTGCCGCGCTCGCCTGGGGAATCGGCTTTGCAACCGAGCAGGAGATTGATGAAATCAACATCCTGCAGGCGACGTTCCGCGCAATGAAGCGGGCGTGCGATGCCCTGAGCGTGAGGCCTGACCTCGCTCTGGTGGACGGCAACCGGATTCCGCCGATGGATGTTCCCGTCCGCACGATTGTAAAAGGCGATTCGCTTTCCGCTAATATTGCGGCTGCTTCCATTCTGGCAAAGGTGAGCCGGGACCGGCTGATGGTTCAGGTGGATGAAATGTACCCGGAGTACGGGTTTGCGCAGCACAAGGGCTACGGAACGGCCTTACATATCGAGATGCTTCAGAAATTCGGCCCCAGCCCTGTTCACCGCCGGAGTTTTCTGAAAAAGATCGCGGGGGTGGCGCGTTGAAAACCTCCTCCGGCGCTGCGGGGGAAGCGCAGGCCGCCGCTTTTCTGGAAGAGAAAGGCTGCCGGATCCTTGCCCGGAACTACCGCACACGCTTCGGGGAGATCGACATAATCGCTCAGAGCGGTCCGTATATTTTATTTGCCGAAGTCAAAACTCGGGAAGTGGGGAGTGTGGTCGGCCCGCTGGAGGCCGTAACGCTCGCAAAACAGCGGCGGGTGATCAAAACCGCGATGCTTTATCTGCAGTCTCATCCTACGGAGCTTCAGCCGCGTTTCGATGTGATCGCGGTCACAACCGGGGACGGCGGAAAAACGGTGCGGGATATTCTGCATCTGGAAAACGCCTTTGAAGCGCGAGGTTTTCTTTGACATCCCTGCCGGAATATTATAAGATAATAGGAAAAAAGGGGGAAGCAACTTGCAGTATCAATCCACCAGAACCGCCGGCGTTCACGTGGCGTCCGCCCGTGCCATCGCGGAGGGAATCTGCGCGGACGGCGGGCTTTATGTTCCTGAGAGCTGCCCGGTTCTTACGGATTCCGATTTCGCCGCGCTGGAAGCGGAAAACTACCCGGAGCGTGCCGCCCGGATCCTTTCGCTGTTTCTGACCGACTTCACGAAAGAGGAGATTGCCGACTGCGTCTCCCAGGCGTACGCGGAACGGAAATTTTCCGGGGGAAATCCGGCACCGCTGAAAAGTCTGTCCGACGGAGTTTCTTTTTTGGAGCTTTGGCACGGGCCTACCTGTGCCTTTAAGGATATGGCCCTGCAGCTTCTGCCGCATCTGCTCACCCGGTCGCTGAAAAAGACCGGAACGGAGAAAGAGGCCCTGATTCTTGTCGCCACCTCCGGGGATACCGGCAAAGCCGCGCTGGAAGGGTTCCGGGATGTACCGGGCACCAGCGTTCTCGTGTTCTATCCGCAGGACGGGGTCAGCCCGCTGCAAAACCTTCAGATGCGCACGCAGGAAGGCGAAAATGTCGCCGTGTGCGCGGTGAAAGGCAACTTCGACGACGCGCAGACCGGCGTTAAAAAGCTCTTCGCGGATTCCGCACTCCGGGAGGCTATCGCCGAACGCGGCCTGATGTTCTCCAGCGCAAATTCCATCAACTGGGGCAGGCTCGTTCCGCAGATTGTCTATTATTTTTCCGCCTACTGCGATCTCACCGCTTCCGGCGCCGTAAAACGCGGACAGCCGGTGAACATTACCGTGCCCACCGGGAATTTCGGCGATATTCTTGCCGCCTATTACGCGAAAAAGATGGGTCTTCCCGTAAAGAAGCTCATCTGCGCCTCCAATTCCAACAATGTTCTGACCGATTTCCTGCGCACGGGCGTGTACAGCCGCAACCGGAAATTCTATACGACGATTTCCCCGTCGATGGATATTCTCGTTTCCAGCAATCTTGAGCGGCTTCTTTTCGACCTTACGGGCGGAGACGGGGAAAAGGTCTCCGGCTGGATGAAGCAGCTTGGGGAGACCGGCGAATACCGGGTCGACGGGCCGGTGCTCGATGCAATTCGGGCGCTGTTCTACGCCGGTTTTTGCGGCGACGACGATACCCGGAGCGAAGTCAAACGGGTTTTTCAGGCGGAGCATACCCTCTGCGACCCGCACACGGCGGTTGCTTCGGCTGTGGCCGGAGCCTACCGGAAGGAAACCGGAGACGAAACTCCGATGATCGTCGTTTCAACTGCGAGCCCGTATAAATTCTCCTCCGATGTTCTGGAGGCACTGACCGGCTCCAAACCGGCTGAGGGCGATGAATTTTCCTCGGTGGAAGCGCTTTCTTCCCTCACGGGGACGGCGGTGCCGGGGCCGATTGCGGCGCTGCGGGAAAAACCGACCCGGTTTAAAACGGTCTGCCAAAAAGAAGAAATGGGCGCGGCGGTTCTGAAGTTTTCGCGCCGCGACTTCGTTTGAGAGCGTGCTTAAATGTCTTTGTATGCAATAGCTGATCTGCACCTTTCCCTCGGTTCCGACAAGCCGATGGATGTATTTGAAGGCTGGGCGAACTACACTGCGCGGCTGGAAGAGAACTGGCGGCGCCTGGTGCGGCCGGAGGATACCGTTGTGGTCGCGGGCGATATTTCATGGGCCATGAAGCTGGAAGACGCCGAGGCCGATTTCCGTTTTCTCGATTCTCTGCCGGGGCGCAAGCTGATCCTGAAGGGAAACCATGATTACTGGTGGTCGACCCGGAAAAAGATCGATTCGTTTCTGGAATCGCACGCCTTCGGCAGCATCGGAGTCATCCACAACGGCGCGGAGGCGGCGGGGAACATCGCCGTGTGCGGCACGCGAGGGTGGCTCTATAACTCGGAGAGCGCGGAAGACCGCAAGATCGTAAGCCGGGAGGTCGGCCGACTGAACGCGTCGCTCGACGATGCCGTGAGGCTCGGTCTTGAACCGATTGTATTTCTGCACTATCCGCCGGTTTATGACGGCATGGAATGCGCCGAAATTCTCGGGGTGCTCACCGAGCGCGGAATCCGGAATTGCTATTATGGGCATATTCACGGAGCGGCCGCCGCGAAACGTGCTCCGGCCGGAGAATACGACGGGGTGAAAATGCACCTGATTTCCTGTGATTACCTGAATTTTACGCCGCTTTTTGTGATTTGAATAAATTGAAAACATTTCGGCGGGATATGGATTCTTTTTTTTACTTGTGCTATAATGTGTTCGATAATTTGCTGTTTTGCAGGAGGAAATAAAAAATGAGTTTAAAATCGTCCAACAAGGTTGACACAAACCGTTATCAGCTTGAGATTGCCCTAAATGCGGACGAATTCGAAAAGGCCGTGGAAGCGGCTTATCATAAAGAAGGAAAAAAGATCGTGATCCCGGGTTTCCGCAAAGGAAAGGCTCCCCGGAAGTTCATTGAGAAATATTACGGTGAAAACGTGTTCTACGACCGCGCGATCAATGACCTTTATCCGGAAGCGCTGGAAGGCGCGGTCGGCGAGGCAAAGCTTGAAATGATCGAGGATAAGGTCGATTTCGACCTTGTGTCAGCGGGAAAAGAGGGCCTTGTTTTTAAGGTGACCATCACGACGAAGCCGGAGATTTCCATCGACGGCTACAAAGGGATTGCCTTTACCCAAAAGCCGGTAAAGGTGACGGACGAAGACGTGGAAGCCGAGATTAAAAAGGTCCAGGACCGCAATTCCCGCATGGTTACGGTGGCGGACCGCGAGGCAAAAAGCGGCGATATCGCCGTGATCGATTTTGACGGCAGCGTGGATGGCGTTCCCTTCGAGGGAGGAAAAGCGGAGAACTACAGCCTGACTCTTGGTGCGGGCCAGTTTATTCCGGGCTTTGAGGAGCAGGTTGTCGGGCACAAGACGGGCGAGGAATTCGACATTCAGGTAAAGTTCCCGGAGGATTATCAGGCGAAGGAGCTTGCCGGCAAGGATTCCGTTTTTGCGATCAAGCTGCATGAAATCAAGGAGAAAGAGCTCCCGGCAGTGGATGACGACTTTGTCAAGGACGTGAGCGAATTCAATACGCTGGACGAATATAAGGCGGATTTAAAGGAAAAGCTCACAAAATCGAAGGAAGCGGAATCTAAGGATGAGGTCGACAATAAACTGATCGACAAACTGACGGAGCTTCTGAAAGCGGAAATTCCGCAGGCCATGTTTGAAGCCCGCATCGACGAGGATATCCGCGAATTCGGCTACCGGCTGCAGTCTCAGGGACTGAATATCGAAAACTATATGAAATACACCGGCCTTGACAAGGATTCCTTCCGGAAGCAGTTCCAGGCACAGGCGGAGCGTCAGGTAAAGCTGCGTCTTGCGCTGGAAGCCATTGCGGCGAAGGAAAACGTTCAGCCCTCCGATGAAGATTTGGAAAAAGAGTACGCAAAAATAGCGGAAGGCTATAAAATGGAAACGGATAAGGTTAAAAAGCTGATCCGCCGCGAAGACCTCGAAAAGGACGTCGCAGTGGAAAAAGCGTTCGATCTGGTGCATGACAGCGCCGTGATCGCCGAAATGGACTAAAAAAAGGAAGTCCGGAGGGAAATTTTCGCTGTGCGGAATATTTTCTTCCGGTTTCGCAAATGCTTAACTGGATTGCCGGTATTGGAGGTATGAAAATGAGCAGCCTGGTACCTTATGTAATTGAACAGACCAATCGGGGCGAGCGTTCTTACGATATTTTCTCCCGTTTGCTGAACGACCGCATCATTATGCTGACAGACGAAGTGAACGACGTGACTTCCAGCCTGGTTGTCGCACAGCTCCTTTACCTGGAAGGGCAGGATCCCGCGAAGGATATCAGCCTTTACATCAACAGTCCTGGGGGTTCCGTCACGGCCGGAATGGCGATTTACGACACCATGCAGTATGTCAAATGCGATGTTTCCACCATCTGCATGGGTATGGCGGCCAGCATGGGCGCATTTTTGCTCGCAGCCGGCGCGAAGGGCAAGCGCTGTGCTCTTCCGAACAGCGATATCATGATCCATCAGCCCAGCGGCGGCGCGCAGGGGCAGGCGACGGATATTCAGATTCAGGCCGACCACATGCTGGTCATTAAGAAACGCCTGAATCAGATTCTTTCGGAACGGACCGGTCAGCCTCTGGATGTCATCGTCCGGGATACCGACCGCGACAATTTTATGACAGCGGAACAGGCGGTGCAGTACGGCCTGATCGATAAGGTGATCTACAACCGATGAAATAGGGTGATAAGAAATGCCGAACAACGACGAGAATAAGGGCAGGGAAATCTGCTGCTCTTTCTGCGGGAAACCGCAGAGCGAGGCGAGAAGGCTGATTGCCGGGCCGGGTGTGTTCATCTGCGATGAATGCATCGAGCTCTGTATGTCCATCCTGAACGACGAGAAGAATCTTTCTTCCCGCAAGGAAAGCTACAGCGAGTCGGCGGCGGATCTGCCCAAACCTCATGAGATCAAAAAGCAGCTCGACGAATACGTCATCGGCCAGGATGATGCGAAGGTCGCGCTTTCCGTTGCAGTTTACAACCACTATAAGCGCATCTACTACGGCAAAGATAAAGGCGATGTGGAACTGACCAAAAGCAACGTTCTCCTGCTCGGGCCTACGGGTGTCGGCAAGACGCTTCTGGCGCAGACCCTTGCCAAGATTCTTGACGTTCCCTTTGCCATTGCCGACGCCACCACCCTGACGGAGGCCGGCTATGTCGGCGAGGATGTGGAAAACATTCTTCTGCGCCTCATTCAGGCGGCGGATTTCGATATCGAAAAAGCGGAGCGCGGCATCATCTATATCGATGAAATCGATAAGATTGCCCGCAAATCCGAAAATCCCTCCATTACCCGTGATGTCAGCGGCGAGGGCGTGCAGCAGGCCCTGCTGAAAATTCTGGAGGGGACGGTTTCCAATGTACCGCCGCAGGGCGGCCGGAAGCATCCTCAGCAGGAGTTCCTGCAGATCGATACGACCAATATTCTGTTTATCTGCGGCGGCGCCTTCGACGGTCTGAACAAGATCATCGAGCGGCGCACGACTTCGTCCGCGATCGGCTTCGGTGCCGAGATCAAAAGCAGGCAGGAATTGGATTCCACCTTCTGGATGAAGGAAGTCCTTCCGCACGATCTGGTGAAATACGGCCTGATTCCGGAGCTGGTGGGCCGCGTGCCCGTGATTGCGGCGCTGGAGGGCCTCAACGAGGACGCTCTGGTGCGCATCCTGACGGAGCCGCGGAACAGCCTTGTAAGCCAGTACCGGAAGCTATTTCAGCTCGATAAGGTGGAGCTTGAATTCCGTCCGGACGCTTTAAAAGCGATTGCGCAGAAGACGCTGGAGCGAAAAACCGGCGCACGCGGCCTGCGTTCGACGCTGGAAAGCATCCTGACCAGCCTGATGTACAATGTTCCGTCCGATTATACGGTGGAAAAAGTCATCATCACGGCGGATACCGTCAATACGGGCGCAAAGCCGGAGATTGTATATAATCCGGACCGCAAGCCCGTGACGCTTAAGATCACGTCGCCGAGCAAGAGGAGCAGAAAGGATACTGCTTCCTGACGAAACCGTAAGAGTAACCCGACTGTTGCAGGGTGGTAGCTTATGTTATTCACTTTGCAGCAGTCTTTTTTTCAAGGAGATATTATGAGCACAAACAGCGAGTTGCAAACCTTTGAAGTCATTTCCCTGCCGGCTCTCGCGCTCCGGGGGCTGGTGATTTTTCCAGGCATGCTGCTTCAGTTCGACGTGGGACGCAAAAAGTCCGTTCAGGCCTTGGAGAAGGCCATGGAAGACAATCAGTTGATTCTGCTGGTCGCACAGAAGGACCTTTCCGACAACGACCCGGACGGCAGTCAGATTTATTCAATGGGCGTTGTGGCGCGCATTAAGCAGGTGATCCGCCGCAGCGACGAAGGGGTTCGTCTGTTCGCGGAGGGCCTTTACCGCGCGGAGATCCTGTCCGTAACAAGTTCAGACCCGTTCCTGACGGCAAGCCTGCGCCAGGTGGAGTCCAAGTCACCGCGTCTGTCGCGGCGTTCGGAGGCTCTGATCCGCTATACCCAGAACCTGTTCGAGCAGTATATTCAAAATTACAGCCATATTCCGCCGGATATTGTCATTGGGGTCGTACAGAAAAAGGACTGCGGTGAGCTTGCAGATTATATTGCCTCCAACATCATGTTTGATTTTCAGGAAAAACAGGAGATTCTGGAGGAACTGAATCCGGTTCGGCGTCTGGAAAAGCTGTCCGTGATTCTGAAAAAAGAAATTCAGGTACTTGCGATTGAAACGCAGATCAGCGACAAGGCGAAGGAGCAGATCGACCGGAATCAGCGCGAGTATTTTCTGCGTGAGCAGATGAAGGCGATTTCCTACGAGCTGGGCGAGGACGATAACCCGCAGGAGGAAGCGGACGATCTGCGCGAGCGGATTGAAAAGCTGAATCTCCCGCAGCTTCAGCACGATAAGCTGATCAAGGAATGCGACCGTCTTTCTAAAATGCCGGAGGGTTCGCACGAAGGCAGCGTGATTGTCAGCTATCTGGAAACATGCCTTGAACTGCCTTGGAACACCTCAAGCAAGGAGCGTATCGACCTGAAAAAGGCCGAGCGGATCCTTGAGCGCGACCACTACGGCCTGAAAAAGGTCAAAGAGCGTATTCTGGAAATTCTCGCGGTCAAGAAGCTTTCGCCGGAGATCAAGGGTCAGATCGTCTGTCTCGTCGGCCCTCCGGGCGTCGGGAAAACCTCGATTGCTCACTCCATCGCGGAGGCGGTAGGGCGCAAATACGTCCGTGTGTCGCTGGGCGGCGTGCGCGACGAATCCGATATTGTCGGGCATCGCAGAACTTATATCGGTTCCATGCCGGGCCGGATCATTTCCGCGCTGAAGCAGGCGGGCACCAACAACCCGCTGATTCTTCTCGATGAAATTGACAAGATGGGCAACAATTTTCGGGGAGACCCCTCCTCCGCTCTGCTGGAGGTGCTGGATTCCGAGCAGAACAACGCGTTCTACGACCACTACATTGATATGCCGTTCGACCTGAGCAAGGTGCTGTTCCTCACAACGGCAAACGACGCGAGCGCCATTCCGGAGCCGCTCTACGACCGCATGGACGTCATTACGCTCGGCAGCTATACCCATGAGGAGAAATACCACATCGCTTCGGAGCACCTGATTCCCAAGCAGCTTAAGAAGCACGGAATCAGCCCGAAGCAGCTCCGCATTACCCCGGCGGCCATCCACAAACTGATCGATGCCTACACCCGCGAGGCGGGCGTGCGCACACTGGAGCGCCAGATTGCCGCCGTCTGCCGAAAAACCGCGAAGGTTTTCGTGGAAGACAGCGCCGCCAAAGTTCTCGTTACGCCCAAAAAGCTGACGGAGCTTCTCGGCCCCGAAAAATTTAAGGAAGATCCGACCAACAAAAAGGATATGGTCGGGCTTGTAAACGGCCTTGCCTGGACGAGTGTCGGCGGCACGCTGCTGCCGATCGAGGTCGCTGTGATGGACGGCACCGGCAAGATTGAGCTGACCGGATCCCTCGGCGACGTGATGAAGGAATCCGCGCAGACTGCCATCAGCTGCATCCGCACGCGGGCCGATGTGCTTGGAATCCGACATGATTTCTATTCCAAATGCGATATTCATATCCATGCGCCGGAGGGAGCGATTCCGAAAGACGGGCCTTCCGCCGGAACTGCCATGGCCACGGCAATCACCTCGGCCCTCTGCAACATCCCCGTGCGGCACGACGTCGCTATGACGGGCGAAATCACTCTTCTCGGCCGTGTGCTGCCGATTGGCGGGCTGAAAGAAAAAACCATGGCCGCTTACCGTTCTGGCATTAAGACGGTGATCATTCCGGCGGACAATGTCTCCGACCTTGAGGAGATTGATACCGTCGTCAAGAACTCCATTCAGTTCAAGCCGGTGGAAAAGATCGATCAGGTCCTGAAGCTGGCGCTTACGGAACCGCCGTCCCCTAAAAAACCGGCGGCGGAAGCAGTAGAAAAGAAGCTGATGACCGTTTCCGCCCCGATGGAGCGCCCTGCCACGGCTCCGTCACTTCCCCAGTAAAGGAGTGCCCGAATGGGATTTGAAACGGCTTTTTTTGAGGCTGCCGCAGGTCTTTCCTCGCAGCTTTTAGCGCCGACGCTTCCGGAGATCGCTTTTTCCGGAAAGTCAAATGTCGGGAAATCATCTATGATTAATCAATTGCTTAACCGGAAATCTCTGGCGCGGGTCAGTTCCGCGCCGGGGAAAACCGGGACGGTGAACTTCTATAACCTCGGTTTCTGCCGGTTTGTTGATCTGCCGGGCTACGGCTACGCGAAAGTATCCCACTCCGAACAGCTTCGCTGGGCGGAGCTCGTGGAGGGGTATTTTTCCGCCGACCGGGAGATCCGCCTTTTGGTGCAGCTTCTGGATGTGCGTAGGGATCCATCGGCGGACGATCTTCAGATGCTCCGTTTTGCCGCCGACCGCGGGATTCCCTGCGTGGTTGCGGCAACCAAAACGGATAAGCTGAACCGCACGGAGCGCGCGGAGCGCTTCGAGGCGCTGCAGAACGTCCCCTGGCCGGCGGAAACGCAGCTGCTTCCGTTTTCTTCCGTGACGGCGGAAGGGGCGGAGGAGCTTCGCGGGCGGATTGCGGAATGCTGTTCAGACACGGAATAGCGGCTTTACTTTTCTGCTTTTCCATGTTAAAATTGTATCTTATGAAAGCGTCAGAGGAGTGATCAATTTGAATTCAAAAATCAAGGACGACAGCGTCGACTTTTTGTTTGAGGCTATCCTTTCGCTGAAAACCGAAGAGGAATGCTACGCGTTCTTTGAGGACCTCTGTACGGTGCCGGAGATCAAGGCGATGTCCCAGCGGATTCTGGTGGCGCACATGCTTAGCACCAAGCGCGTTTACAGCGATATCGTGGCGCGCACAGGCGCTTCCACGGCGACGATCAGCCGCGTCAACCGTTCCCTTCATTACGGCTGCGACGGCTACGAGCTGGTCTTCCAGCGCATGGAGGGGGAGAAGCTTCCCCATCAGGAGCAGGACCCCGCGTGAGCTACGAGATGTTTGCGCGCTATTATGACGGCCTGATGCGGGATGTGCCGTATGCGAAGCGTGCCGATTACCTTTGCCGCGCCCTGAAGCGCTGCCGTCACGCGCCGGGCGTCTGTCTTGATCTCGCCTGCGGGACGGGCAGTCTTACCTTGGAGCTGGCGGACCGCGGTCTGGACATTTTCGGCCTGGATCTGTCCCCGGAGATGCTGTCTGTTGCCCGGCAGAAGGCGGAAGCAAAAGGACGCGACCTGCTGCTGGTCTGTCAGGATATGCGCAGGCTGAACCTATACGGCCCCGTGGATACCGTTTTCTGCACGATGGACGGGATTAACCACCTTCCAGGGGAATCTGCGGTCCGGCAGACCTTTCGGAGCGTGGCGTCCTTCCTGAGCCCCGGAGGATGCTTTCTGTTTGACGCCAACACCGTCTACAAGCACCGCTGCGTCCTTGCCGGCCATACCTTTGCGGATGAAACCGAAGAGGTATACTGCGTCTGGCAGAACGCTTACCGCGAGGCCGGGCATCGGGTTGCCGTTACGCTGGACTTCTTTGAAAAGAGCGGGGAAGCATACCGCAGAAGCACGGAGCAGTTTTTTGAATTCGCTTATGAAATTAAGGCGATGGAGGAAATGCTCGCGGAGGCTGGTCTGCAGACGGTCGGCATATGGAAGGACATGAGCTTTCAAAAACCGGACTCTGAGACGGAGCGAGTTCTGTTTGTGGCGCGCAAGATGGACGCCCAATGAAGAATGTGGTAAAAAATTAAAAAATTATGCTTTTCCTGTTGACTTCTGGCACCAGATATAGTATTATATAACACGTCGCTGATGTAGGATTGCGAACGAAAAGACGGGAGCATAGCTCAGCTGGTTAGAGCACCTGCCTTACAAGCAGGGGGTCATAGGTTCGAGTCCTATTGTTCCCACCACAAGTTGGCTCGGTAGTTCAGCTGGTTAGAACGCTAGCCTGTCACGCTAGAGGTCGTCGGTTCGATCCCGATCCGAGTCGCCAAATATGCCTCTGTAGCTCAGTCGGTAGAGCAGGGGACTGAAAATCCCCGTGTCGGTGGTTCGATTCCGCCCGGAGGCACCAATTATCCGCGAACGTAGCTCATCTGGTAGAGCGCCACCTTGCCAAGGTGGAGGTAGCGAGTTCGAGCCTCGTCGTTCGCTCCACAAAATGGCGTCATAGCCAAGTGGTAAGGCAAGGGTCTGCAAAACCCTCATCCCCAGTCCGAATCTGGGTGACGCCTCCAGTAATACAACGGCCCCAGGAAATCTTGCAATGGATTTCCCGGGGTTTTTCGATTTATCCTGGCAAAACGGGAGGAAGAAAAAGTCCATGCTCTATTTCGACTATGCTGCCAATACCCCGGCCTGCACGGAAGCCATCGAGACTTTTTGTCAGGTGACAAGGGAGTTCATCGCCAATCCGAATTCTGCTCACCCGCTGGGGGAGGCTGCCCGAGCACGGCTTGCGGAGGCGACGGAGCAGACCGCCGCTCTATTGGGCGTAAAGCCTGAGGAGATCATTTTTACTTCCGGTGCGAGCGAAGCCAACAATCTGGCGATAAAGGGCGCTGCGGGGCAGTACAGGGCCCGTGGGAAGCACATCGTCACCACCTGGCTGGAGCATTCCTCCGTGAACGGCGCGGCCTCAGCGCTGCAGGAGCGCGGCTATGAGGTGGATTATGCGGAGTTGGACGAGAATGGGCTTGTAGATCCGGAATCGCTCGGTGAACTTCTCAGGGACGATACCGTTCTGGTTTCCGTCTGTATGGTCGACAGCGAGGTCGGCATCCGGCAGAATATCCCCGTACTTGCAAAAATCGTTCATTCCAAGCCGAACTGCCTGTTTCATGTGGACGCGACGCAGGCGGCAGGAAAGCTTCCGCTTTCGCTCGACGGGGTCGATCTTCTGACCTTCGGCGCTCATAAATTCTATGGCCTGAACGGCTGCGGAGCGCTTGTCAGGCGCGAAAGCGTCCTTCTCGAGCCCCAGATTCAGGGGGGCGGGAGCGCTACGGAATTCCGTAGCGGCACGCCGCCGCTGGGCCTGATTGCCTCCACGGCGGCCGCGCTGGACACCGCGTACCGCACCATGAACGAACGCTATGCGTATGTGTCCGGATTGAACCGAAGACTGCGCGAAGTGCTTTCGCGCTATGACCGCGTCCGGATCAACAGCACGAAGGAATCCGTTCCGTTTATCCTCAACCTCAGTGTCGCCGGGGTTCGCGGAGAGCAGTTTCAATCGGCCATGGCGGAAAAAGGCGTGTGTCTTTCCACCAAGTCGGCATGCTGTGCGCCCAATACTCCGTCGAGACCGGTCTATGCGCTTACGAAAGACCGCCGTGCGGCGCTCTCAACGCTCCGAATCAGCCTGAGCCATCTAACGGCGCCGGAGGAAATTGAAACGCTTCTGAGGGCGTTTGACGAATGCTACGCCAACCTTGTAAAGTGAGGACTGTTATGGAAAAGTACGAGCAGGTCGAACGGAGCATCGTGAAAAAATACCGCCGGCAGATCTGGCTGCCGTTTTTAACGGCGGTGCAGGAATATCGGCTGATCCGGGAAGGCGACCGCGTCGCCGTCTGCATCTCCGGCGGCAAGGACTCGATGCTTATGGCGAAATGTGTGCAGCATCTTCAGAAATACTCCGATTTTCCGTTCGAGGCGGAATATCTGGTCATGGACCCGGGCTATAACGAAATCAACCGTCAGCGCGTCACCGAGAACGCGGAGCTGCTTCACCTTCCCGTCCATGTTTTTAAGACGAACATTTTCGATGTTGTCGCAAAGACGGAGCAGTCCCCGTGTTACCTGTGCGCCCGGATGCGCCGCGGCCATCTGTACCAGAAGGCGCAGGAACTCGGATGCAACAAAATCGCGCTCGGCCATCACTTCGACGACGTGATCGAAACGATCCTGATGAGCATCCTGTACGGGGCCGAGGTCAAAACCATGATGCCGAAGCTGCACAG
>JAEWRF010000169.1 GCA_023460155.1 Bacillota bacterium
TGGTTACGGAGCTGACCTATCGGGTCACCGCGAAGGGCGGCCGGCAGATCTGGGTGCTTGACCGGACCAGAAGGCAGGAAGATTTCAATGGAAACATCTGGCTTTACAGCGTACTGATCGATATTACCGAGATGAAGCACGCACAGGACGACCTCGCTGCCAGCGAGGAGCGCTACCGCCTGATTCTGGGGCATGCGGCGGACCCGGTGTTTGATTTGGATTTCCGGAACCAGCGCACCTACTATTCACCCGCCTGCGGTACAAAATTCGGCGGCCAACTGCCGGAGTTCGGGTCTTTGATGGATCACCTGGAGCACTCCGACCGGATCTTCGAGGACGACCGGGAGTGCGTTATGCGCTATGCGCGGCAGCTGCTGGGGGGAAAAAGAAAGCTTGGTGACGAGGAATGCCGCCTGCGGGCGGCCGACGGCGGCTATATCTGGTGCAACGTCCATCCGGCGGCGTTTTACGACCGGCAGGGGGCGCTGGAACGCCTGATTGTCGTCGTATCGGATATCGACCGGCGCATCCGCGAAACACAGGCGCTCCGGCAGCGGGCGGAGCACGATCTGCTCACGGGGCTTTACAACCGGGTGACGACCACCAATCTGATCAACATCGCCCTTCGGGACAGCGGAGAGAACGACCGCCATGCCCTGTTTGTGGTTGACATCGACAATTTCAAGCTGGTGAACGACCGCCTCGGCCATCTTTCCGGCGACCGGCTGATCGTGGAGACCGCCCGGCTGATCCGGAAAAATTTCAGAGAAGAAGACATCATCGGCCGGGTGGGCGGAGATGAGTTCGTAATTTTTCTGAAGGCGTTCCCTTCTTTGGAGCTGATCCTGAACCGCGCCGAAGAGCTTGGAAATTCTCTGAGGGAGATCCGGAGCGATACCCTTGAGTGCATCGGCATTTCCGGAAGCATCGGCATTTCCTTCTATCCGCACGACGGGAAAACCTATGAAGAGCTCTTCTGGAAAGCGGACTGCGCCATGTATGCTGCGAAGAACAGCGGAAAAGATACATACCGGGTCTACACCCGCACGATCGAGCCGCTTGCCCACAGGGAGGATCCGGCCCTTTAGATTTTAAACTTCGCTGTGCAGGGCGTTCAGCACGGCATCCGCCGTTTCCTCCGGCGTGCCGTCCGCCGGAACTTCAAATTCCGCGGCGTCGCGGTAGGCGGGCAGGCGCTTTTCGTAAAGCGCGCGCATTGCTTCCTCCCGGTCCGGCCGCTGCAGCAGCGGCCGGGAAACGTCGCCCCGCAGGCGGGTGCCCACGGCCGCAAGGCTTGCGCGGAGGAGGACGATTACGCCGTTCGCACCGAACGTCCGCGCATTTTCGGGGTTCAAAAGGGTACCGCCGCCCGCCGCGACGATGAGGCCGCTTTGCCGGGAAAGCTCCCGCACCGCATCCGCCTCGCAGGCACGAAAATACGTTTCCCCACGCGATGCGAAAATATCGGTGATCGAAATTCCCTCCCGCTGGGTCACCGCGTCGTCGGTATCGACGAACCGACGGCCGGTGCGCGCGGCAAGAAGCTTCCCGACGGTTGTTTTCCCGCTGCCCATAAAGCCGCACAGAATAATATTGCCGAATTTCTTTTTCATTTCAAACTGCGCGCTTTGTTCCAGGGCCGCGAGGCAGTCCTCGGAAAACTCGGCGCCGAACCAGAGCTTCTGCGCGGCGGCAGCCTGACGCACCAGCATCCCCATTCCGCCGACCGCCCGGATCCCGAGCGCGCGCGCCCGGCGAAGCAGCTCGGTTTCCCCGGGGTTATAAACGGCGTCGAACACACAGCGGGCCTTCCGGATGGTCTCCGCCTCCACGGGGCAGGCATCTGTGTTCGGGTACATGCCGGAGGGCGTGGCGTTGACCAGAAGATCAAGCGGGCCGGGAATTTCGGAAATCCCGCAGGAGCCGACCCGCGCGCCCGGAACAAGCCGCCGCAGATCCTCCGCCAGGTGCTCCGCCGCCGGAAGGCTGTGCGGGCGGGCGGCGATGGTCACTTCTCCGCCCGCTAAAACGCACTCGAAGGCGACGGCGCGCGCGGCTCCGCCCGCCCCGAGCACGGCAGTGTGCCCGGAGAGGCCGACGCCGGAGGCGCGCAGGGCCTGCGTGAAGCCTTCGCCGTCCGTCGTGAAGCCGCAGAGACGCCCGCCCTCGTTTTTCACGGTGTTCACCGAGCCGAAATCCGCGGCTTTCTGGTCCAGCAAATCCAGCAGGGGGATGATCGCCTGCTTGTGAGGAATTGTGGCGTTGAAGCCGGAAAGGCTCCGCAGTGTTTCCAGATGGGCGGGAAGGTCCTGCGGCGGAATATCCAGAACAGAATAGGAGGCGTTTACGCCTGCGGCTTCGAACAGACGGGAATGGATAAACGGAGACATGGTGTGGGCGATCGGGTGACCGATCACGGCAAATTTTTTTCCGTCCACAGCTCACTCAGCCTTTCGAAAATAAAATCAAAAAAAATATTGACAAAGCGGGACTTTGCTAATAATATGTGGATAGGCACTCAGTACCCGGATGAGCTTGAATCTAAAATACCCTGCGGCCATTGTAACACAGACCTGTTTGCTTTGTCCACGCCGGGATTTTCTGTTTTCCGCATGAGTGGTTATTTCAATCTTTTAAGGAGGATATAAAATGGTTTTTGAAAAGGTTAAGGCAATCCTGAGCGAACAGTTTGACGTGGAGGAGGATACCATTACCGCCGAGACGAGCATTGCCGACGATTTGGGCGCTGATTCTCTGGATGTTGTTGACCTTCTGATGTCGATCGAGGATGAGTTCGAAATCGAGATCCCCGACGAGGAAGTGGAAAACATTAAGACGGTGGGTGAGTTGGTAAAATACATCGAGGAGCATGTCTGATCGGCACGGTTCCTTGTTATTCCGCCGTGCGCGCCGCACGGCGGATTTTTTTGCCTGTACGCGGGCGCCGCGGCTGTTTTTCCTTTTCCCTTGAAAAGAGTTTTCATTTCCATTATAATGGTTTTATCTCAGCCGGAAAACGACCCGGCGCACGGAAAAGGGCAGAATAAGCAAGTATAAATTAAAGGAGCGTTAAAGCTGTTGAGCCAATTCGCATTTTTAGTCGAAGGAGTGGCCGGAATCACCTGGCAGATGCTGGTGATGTGGGTCATCGGAGGCCTGCTGATCTGGCTGGCGGTCAAAAAGGATTTTGAACCGGCTCTTCTGCTGCCGATGGGGTTCGGCGCCATTCTGGTGAACCTGCCGCACACGGGGGTTCTTGGGCCGGGCGGAATTATCGAGTGGCTGTTTTCCAAGGGGATTGCCGCCTCGGAGGCGATGCCGCTGTTGCTGTTCGTGGGCATCGGCGCCATGATCGATTTCGGGCCTCTGCTTTCCAACCCGCGCATGCTCCTGTTCGGGGGCGCCGCGCAGTTCGGAATTTTCTTCACGGTCAGCATGGCCGTGCTGCTTGGCTTCCCCATGAAGGACGCCATGTCCATCGGAGTAATCGGCGCGGCCGACGGGCCGACCTCCATCCTTGTCTCTCAGGTGCTCAACAGCTCCTATAAAGGCGCCATTGCTGTGGCGGCCTACTCCTATATGGCGCTGGTGCCGCTCATCCAGCCCGCCGCCATACGGCTGGTCACGACGAAGAAGGAGCGGAGCATCCGGATGCCGTATCGCCCGGACTCCGTTTCCAAAACAACGAAGATCCTGTTCCCGATCATTGTGACCCTGATCGCCGGACTGATCGCCCCCGATTCCATCGCGCTGGTGGGCCTTCTGATGTTCGGCAACCTGATCCGCGAATGCGGCTGCCTCGACAGCCTTTCCCAGACGGCGCAGGGCCCGCTCGCGAATCTGATTACGATTTTCCTCGGCATCACCGTAGCGTTCCAGATGAGCGCGGATAAATTCGTGCGGCCCGGCACGCTGATCGTCATGGCCCTCGGGCTGGTGGCGTTCGTATTCGACACCATCGGCGGCGTGCTTTTCGCAAAGCTGATCAACCTGTTCCTGCCGATTGACAAAAAGATCAACCCGATGATCGGCGGGGCCGGCATTTCGGCTTTCCCGATGTCCGCGCGGGTGATCCAGAAAATGGGCCTGAAGGAAGACAATCAGAATCATCTGCTGATGCACGCGATCGGTGCGAACGTAGCGGGGCAGATCGGTTCGGTGGTGGCCGGCGGCATTATCCTGTCGCTTGCCCGCACAATCCTGCACTGAGGAGGGCTTTTGCATGGAAAAACTTTATTTTCTGACCGCGTTTCAAAGCGTAATGGGCGATGTGAAAAGCTCCGATATCGGCGCTTCCTTCAATCTGATGGGAAGGGGCATGCTGGGCATCTTCATCGTGATGCTTCTCATCTACCTTGTCATTTATATTCTGAACCGTGTTACGGGGAAAAAACAATAATCTGAATGATTTTTGATGGCTGAATAACGGGCGTTTCCGGACGGCCGAAGCTGTAAAGGGGATTAGCGTAAAATGGCGGATCAAAAGAAACTGGTCGAAGCGATCACTCCCATGGAGGAAGACTTTGCCCAGTGGTACACCGATATTGTGAAAAAGGCGGAGCTGATGGATTACACCAGCGTGCGCGGCTGCATGGTCATCGAGCCTTACGGCTGGGCACTCTGGGAGAACATCCAGCACGACCTTGACGCGCGCTTCAAGGAGCTCGGGCATGTGAACGTTTCCATGCCGCTGTTTATTCCGGAAAGCCTGCTCAATAAGGAAAAGGATCATGTGCAGGGCTTTGCGCCGGAGGTCGCCTGGGTGACGATGGGCGGCAACGAAAAGCTACAGGAGCGCATGTGTGTGCGCCCGACCTCGGAGACGCTGTTCTGTGACCATTACGCCAAGGTGATCCACTCCTACCGCGACCTGCCGAAGCTCTACAATCAATGGTGCTCGGTGGTGCGCTGGGAAAAGACGACCCGGCCGTTCCTCCGCTCGGTGGAGTTCCACTGGCAGGAGGGACATACCATGCACGAAACCGCCGACGAGGCGAAGGCGGAGACCCTGCAGATGCTGAAGGTTTACGCCGATTTCTGCGAGAAGAAGCTCGCCATCCCGGTCATCAAGGGGCAGAAGACGGAGAGCGAAAAATTCGCCGGCGCGGAGGCCACCTACACCATCGAGGCCATGATGCACGACGGCAAGGCGCTGCAGAGCGGCACCAGCCATTACTTCGGCGACGGCTTCGCGAGGGCGTTCGACGTGACGTTCCAGGGCAGGGACAACTCCCTCTGCCACCCGTTCCAGACCTCCTGGGGCATGAGCACACGTATCATCGGCGGCATCATCATGACCCACGGCGACAACAGCGGCCTTGTTCTGCCGCCCGCCGTTGCACCGTTCCAGATCGTCATTGTTCCGGTCGCCCAGCATAAGCCGGGCGTGCTCGAAAAGGCGCGGGAGCTGGAAGCGCTGCTGAAAAAGGACTTCCGCGTGAAGCTGGACGATTCCGAACAGACGCCCGGCTGGAAGTTCGCCCAGTACGAAATGAAGGGCGTGCCGCTCCGTCTGGAAATCGGCCCGAAGGATATCGAGAAGGACCAGTGCGTGCTGGTGCGCCGCACGGACCGCGAAAAGCTGTTCACTCCGCTCGAGGGCCTTTCGGCCGCCGTCGCGGAACAGCTCGAAGCCGTTCGGAAGTGTATGTATGACCGCGCGCTGGAGCGCCGGGAAAACATGACTTACACGGCGAAGACGCTGGACGAGATGAAGGAAATCGCCGACGCGAAGCCGGGGCTCGTCAGGGCCATGTGGTGCGGTGATCCGGCCTGCGAGGAAAAGATCAAGGACGTTGCCGGCCTTTCATCCCGCTGCATCCCGTTTGAGCAGGAACATGTCGGCGATACCTGCGCCTGCTGCGGAAAGCACGCGGACAAAATGGTCTATTGGGGCAAAGCGTACTAAATAATAAAAATCACGGCGGCCGGGAGAGAATTTTCCTCTCCCGGCCGCTTTCTTTTGCGCGGAACAGAATATCCGTCGGGCAGGCGGGCAGAATATGCCTGTAAAACCATACAGAATCTGGAAAGGAAGAGAAGCAATGAAGAAAATCAGATTTCTGCTCATTCCGCTGACCGCGCTGACCCTGATGTTCGCCTGCCCGGCGGGAGCGTGGGCGGCGTCCGCCGCCGGATATGTGGGGAGCGACACGGGCAAATCAATTTCCCGTCCGCAGTACGACACCTACCAGTTCAAATTTACGGTTTACGGCAGCGATGCGGTCCCAAAGATCACGGTGGGGAACGGGAAGGTGCTGAAGGCCGATCCGCCGACCGTCTCCGCCGACAGAAAGGGAAACCTCGCCTATTATGTCCGCGTGCAGGCGATCGGGACGCCGGGAACTTCCTCGGGCGTTTATACCGCGCTTCCCGGGCAGGAGGCCGTGAAGCAGTGCATCGTGCGGGTAACGGAGAAAACCGTACCCTTCCGGAACCTTTACGCTGGCTTCGTCCTTGAGAACAACACCACGCTGAAGCTCGGTGGGCTTCCCACCGGCGATGTGCTGCTCGACACAAAGAAAGACTGGGATGCTTTTGAAAGCAAATACCTGAAGAACAGCGCCGATCTCGAAAAGGAGCTTCCGTCTTCCATCGATTTTGCGAAGGATTCCGTTCTGTACCATTCCGATTCTGCCGACAGGCAGAACTCCTTCGCGGCGGCCCGTCCCGCCGATCTGGTTGCAATTGTGGACCGTAAGCCGGTTCTGCGCGAAAAAGACTTCGGCGACGGATTCCGCGTCACGACCGCGAATTACAGCTTTGCCGAATACCGGTACGTGGTTCTGGTCCTGCTGAAAAAAGCGGATCTTCCCTCCTGAAAATCCGCGTGTTCAAACTTTTGAAACAAGATTGCAATATATTGTAACTTGCGCCGGCATCCATTTCCGTTTACAATAAAAAGGCAATCATCCGAAAAGGAATTCTGCGCCTTCCCGGCTGAATCATGTCGAAAAAGATACAGTCCGCCGAAAATCGGGAAGGAATGTGACCGGCGGCTTGAGCTGCTTCCCCCGGGAAGCGGCCCGGCGATACTTATAGGAGTGTGAATTTAGTTGATGAAAAAATTTGTACCGATTTTACTTGCTGTCCTTTTGGCCCTCTCTGCGGCCGGCTGTAAAGGAGGAACGTCTCCTTCCTCCGCCTCCGGAACCGCGTCCTCCGCGGGTTCTTCCGCAGGCGCGTCCGGAGAATCTTCCGCTTCCTCCGCCTCCGCCAATTCTGCCGTTGCCTCTGCCGCAGCTTCTCAGGCAGCCACTACCCCCGCAAAGCAGAACGCGGATGACAAGGACTACAGCATCAAATCGGAAAAGTACGAGAACGATCTCAAAAAGCCGACCGTGGTGGCTGGCTACCCGCAGCTTGCCAAAAACGGAACCGATTTCGGCACAGTCAATAATCTCCTGAAGACCACCGCCCTGCAGACGATCACGGCCAAGGGGAGTTCGCTGACCAAAATGCGCGTGAGCGATTATGTCATGTTCCGCGGCAAGGATTTTCTCAGCGTTGTTTTTAAAGAAAGCTATACGATCGGCGGAGCTTCCTCGTCGGGAATCCGGGTTGTGAACTACGATCTGAAAAACAACAAAGCTCTTTCGGCGGGGGACATGGTAACGGAGAACAACGCGCTGGTTTCCGCCCTTCGTGCGGCCGTGCAGAAGAAGCTTGGCCAAAGGGATGCCGCCGCCGTTACGGACGACATGCTCCGCGCCGGGATGAAGAACGGTCTTTTCTATGTGGACCGCATCGGCATCGGCTTCTATATCCCGGATCCGCAGAAACAGGGGGATTTCGTTCAGCTTTCCGTCAAATATGAGGATACTTCTTCGTTCCGCACGGGAAATGCAGCGTGGAAATATCTGGTCGGTTAATCTTCCAAAAATATTTTTACGGAAAACAGAAAACTCGGTTGCAATCGTATCAGCCCTGTGGTATTATAATAAAGCACGACTGCGACAGATATGCGTTGAAGCGGGAGGTTGCGGCACAAAAGTGCCGGTTTTTCCGTGGAGTATGTCCGATTTTAAACCGGGCGACAGATATTTTGGGCGTGCAGAAGCGGGGTACCTCTCTGTTTTGGGGTATCGGTATGCTTTTGCTGTTCCCAGACGTTTGAAAGCTACACCCGGATTTCGCTTGACGAAGGGAAATCCGGTTTTTCATTGCACCGGGAAGAAACACCCGGCACAGTGTTTCAGTTTTTAAACGCCGCCCGCCAACTACAATAAGGAGGCGATTCTCAGTGGCAGTCAAGGAGAAAATCAGGATAAGAATCAAGGGGTACGATCATCAGCTGGTCGATCAGTCGGCCGAAAAGATCGTTCAGACCGCGAAGCGCACGGGCGCAAGAGTTTCCGGGCCCGTTCCGCTCCCGACCGAAAAGCAGATCATCACGATTCTGCGCGCCGTCCACAAATATAAGGACAGCCGTGAGCAGTTCGAGATGCGCACCCACAAGAGGCTTATCGACATCCTCAGGCCCTCGAATAAGACCGTTGAGTCTTTGATGGGGCTGGAACTCCCCGCAGGCGTTGAAGTGGAGATCAAACTCTGATTTAACCAACCGGCGGCCGGGGTCATGTTGGCAAAGGCCAACCAATAACCTGCACAGGAGGTAAAATGATGAAAAAAGGAATTATCGGCAAAAAGATCGGCATGACGCAGATCTTCGATGAAAAGGGCAGAGCGATTCCGGTAACGGTCATCGAAGCAGGTCCCTGCGTGATTTCGCAGAAGAAAACTGCTGAAAACGACGGTTACACGAGCGTTCAGATGGGCTTCGGCGACCTGAAAGCACAGAAGGTCACTAAGCCGATGAAGGGTCACTTCGCAAAAGCGGACGTTGCCCCGAAGAAAACGCTCCGCGAGTTCCGCTTCGACGATCCGGAGACCTATAAGGTGGGCGACCTCGTGAAGGCAGATGTCTTCGAGACCGGCGACCGGGTCGACGTGACCGGAACCAGCAAAGGTAAAGGATATGCCGGCGTAATCAAGCGCTGGAACTTCCAGCGCCTTAAGGAATCCCACGGTACCGGCCCGGTGGCCCGCCACGGCGGTTCCAACGGCCCGAACTCGGATCCTTCCCGCGTGTTCCCGGGTCTGAAAATGGCCGGGCACCTCGGTGCCGAGCAGGTGACGGTACAGAATCTGACCGTTGCGAAAGTGGACGCAGAAAACAACCTGATCGCCATTCGGGGCGCGGTTCCCGGGCCTAACGGCAGCATTGTGGTGATCCGCGACAGCGTGAAAGCTGTCAAGGCGTAAGGGAAGGAGGAATCGGAATGCCTACAGTAGCAGTATATGACGGAACCGGAAAGGAAGTCGGCAAGATCGATCTTTCCGACGCCGTTTTCGGCATTGAGCCGAACAAACCGGCCATGCACAGCATGGTGCTCAGCCATCTGGCAAACCTGCGTCAGGGCACGCAGTCCGCAAAGACCCGCGCAGAGGTTTCCGGCGGCGGCAGAAAACCGTGGAAACAGAAGGGTACAGGCCATGCGCGCCAGGGTTCCACACGTTCTCCGCAGTGGCGCCACGGCGGTATCGTTTTCGCCCCGAAGCCCCGCGAGTACAGCGTGGGCGTCAACAAAAAGGTGAAGCGTCTCGCCATGAAATCGGCGCTTTCCAGCAAGGTGCTCGACAACGAGATCGTAGTGCTCGACAGCCTGACTCTTGAAGAATACAAGACCAAGGCCGTCGCCGCAGTGCTCAAAGCGGTCGGCTCCGAGAAGAAGGCCCTGATCGTTCTGCCTCAGGTAGACGAAAAGGTGATCGCCTCTGCGGCGAACATCCCCGGCGTCAAGACGGCGCTGGTGAATTCTCTGAGCGTCTACGACATTCTCAACGCCGACAAATTCATCGTCGTCAAGGATGCGGTGGCTCAGATCGAGGAGGTGTATGCTTAAATGACAGCGCAGGATATTATTCTCCGCCCGATTGTGTCGGAGAAAAGCATGAGCGGCATCGCCGACAAGAAGTATACCTTCGAAGTTGCCCAATCCGCCACCAAGATCGATATTGGCAGAGCCGTCGAAGAGCTCTTCGGCGTGAAGGTTTCCAAAGTGAATACCCTTCATGTCCGCGGCCATCTCCGCCGTCAGGGCAAAACCCAGGGCTACACCAGTTCGTGGAAAAAGGCGATCGTCACATTGAAGCCGGAAAGCAAGACGATCGAATTCTTTGAAGGCATGATGTAATCCCTGCCTTCGCAGGGAGCATGGATGGGGAACCGGCATTTCCCCGCAAAGCCATCATGAGGAGTGTGAAACAATGCCAACTATAAATTTCAAACCGACGACCGCTTCCCGGCGCAACATGTCCGTTATGGACTATAGCCTTCTGACCAAAAAGGCGCCGGAAAAGAGTCTTCTGGATACCGTTTCCAATAAATCGGGCCGCAACAGTTACGGCCGCATCACTGTCCGTCACCGCGGCGGCGCAAACCGCAGAAAATACCGCATCATCGATTTCAAGCGTCAGAAGTCCGACGTCCCCGCGAAGGTGCTCTCCATTGAGTACGATCCGAACCGGTCCGCTTTTATCGCGCTCGTTCAGTATGAAGACGGCGACAAGAGCTATATCATCGCTCCGGACGGCCTCAAGGTTGGCGACACCGTCGTTTCCGGCGCCGCGGCTGACATTAAGCCGGGCAACGCGCTTCCGCTTGAGAACATCCCGGTCGGTACCTTCGTCCACAACGTGGAGCTGTACCCCGGCAAAGGCGCTCAGATCGCCCGCGCCGCAGGCATCATGGCTCAGCTGATGGCCAAGGAAAACGGCCTCGCTCTGCTGAGGCTCCCCTCCGGCGAACTGCGCAACGTGCCGATCGCCTGCATGGCCACTATCGGCCAGGTCGGCAACGTCGACCACGAGAACATGAAGATCGGCAAGGCCGGCCGCAAGCGTCACATGGGCTGGAGGCCGACGGTCCGCGGTTCCGTTATGAACCCGAACGACCATCCGCACGGCGGCGGCGAAGGCCGCGCACCGATCGGACGTCCCGGACCGGTTACCCCTTGGGGCAAGCCGACTTTGGGTTACAAGACCCGCGCTCACCACAACATCTCCGATAAGTTTATCGTGAGACGCAGAAACGGCAAATGAGGCGTGCAGAAAGGAGCTTGAACCATTATGAGTAGAAGCATAAAGAAGGGTCCTTATGTTCAGCCTGTGCTGCTTAAAAGGATTCAGGAGATGAATGCGGCCGGCGAAAAGAAGATCGTCAAGACCTGGAGCAGGTCCTCCACGATTTTCCCGGATTTCATCGGTCATACGATAGCGGTCCACGACGGCCGCAAGCATGTTCCGGTCTATGTGACGGAAGACATGGTGGGACACAGGCTGGGCGAGTTCGCCCCCACCAGAACTTTCAAGGGACATTCCGGTTCCAAAACAACGGCGCCGGGTAAATAACGGCTGAAAGGAGTGTATGGCATGGAAGCAAGGGCTTATTTGAAATATGCCCGTATTTCTCCCCGCAAGGTCCAGATTGTGCTTGATCTGATCCGCAACAAGCCGGTCGGCGTTGCGATGGCTATCCTCAGGCATACCCCCAAGGCCGCGAGTGAAAGCCTTGAAAAGCTGCTCAAGTCGGCGATGGCAAACGCTGAGAATAACCACGACATGGATGTTTCCAGACTGTACGTTGCAGAGTGCTTCGTCAGTCCGGGTCCGATCCTCAAGCGCATCCGTCCGAGAGCGCAGGGCCGCGCGTTCCGAATCCTGAAAAGGACTTCGCACGTGACCATGGTGCTCAAGGAACAGGAATAATGCAGAGGAGGAGGTAAATTTATGGGCCAGAAAGTAAATCCCCACGGTTTCCGTGTGGGCGTCATTAAAGACTGGGATTCCCGCTGGTTTGCGAGGGATGAAGTTTTCGGCGACACGCTCGTCGAAGACCACAAGCTGCGCACGATCCTTTTAAAGCAGCTTGCCGCAGCCGGCGTTCCGAAAATAGAGATTGAGCGCGACGCCTCTAAGGTGCGCGTGCACATCCAC
>JAEWRF010000170.1 GCA_023460155.1 Bacillota bacterium
TTTACGCTCAGCGGCGAGCGTGCCAGCCTGCCCATCAGTGTGGTTCCCGTGGTATCGAAAACAAAGCCGCACCAGAACACGGCAAGATGCCAGACCTTTAAAAAGCCCTGCCGTTTTTCCGCCCATACGCCAATCGTATAGAAAATCAGGGCCAGCGTGATTGTCGTAACCGCCCAAAGAAGCATAAAAATCTCTCCTGCTTTAATTTTATCAGGACAAACCCATAATATCTTCCAGACCGTCGATAAAGTCGCGCAACACGATTATCGACGGTCTGCATATTTTTTGACAAGCTTTAATATCCGCACCCGTTGGAGAAAATATTCTGCGTGATAAAATAAGTTATTTTTCTTCGGCCTTCCGGCCTTTTCGTTTGTTGTCAACCAGAATATCCTTTTTAAAAGTTTCTGTCAAGCGCTTTTTCCGCGGCCTGCACGGGCAAAATTTGCCGCCGCGGAGGGAAAATAAAACGAACCGTCCCGGACAAACTATCTTTCAATGCAGAGAGGAGGGATGACGATGGACTCAAAGGACAAAGAAAACAAACAGCTTGCCCCCACGGAGGACGAGGAAAACGACTATGCCTATTCGACGGATACGGTAGTATCCTCCACCGAATGCACAGGGCTGATTCAGACTCCGCCGACTTCCGAATCGGAGGCCGAGGCCTACGCCGATCTGTATACCGTCCCGAAACCCGTTAAGGGAGAGGACCACGGGCTGCAGAGCGAACCGAAAAAGAAAGGGTGATTTCATGTACTCCTATCAGAAATCCGAACCCGGCAGATGGGCGGCCGGCTTTTTTCACGCGGACGGAAAATGGGAGTCCGAAAGCGAATGGAATACCCCGGAGGAAGCGGCCGAACGTGTCCACTGGCTGAACGGAATCCAAACACCGAAAACAGATGACGACGAAGCTGCTGATGCCGTTACGGGCAGGCAATAAAGCACAGGCAAAAACACATTCCGCCCGCGGCGCATCGATGCGCCGCGGGCGGATTTTCATCCGTTCAGGACCGTAATCGTATAGGAAAAGGTTTTGCTGTCTCCGGAGGACAGCAGACATACGCCGCGCTTCTTCTCAAAAACGTCGTCCTCGTCGCTGCAGGTTCCCAGCCCCGTCCAGGGCTCCAGTGCCACAAACGGTCCATTGTTGGCGCTGGACCACACCAGAAAATACCCGAAATCCGCAAAGTCAATCCGGACCCCGCGGCCGGTCTCCGGATTGTAAAGCCTTGCGCCGCGGGACTGAAGCCGATCAAAAATCAGCGCATCCGCCCGGAAGAGGTCGTGATCCAACTTCAGAACCTTTGCATGGTCCAGAACCGGCACGCGGTTCTCCATGTTCACCAGGCCGGTTTCCGTGTCCAGCCGGGGACATTCGGCCGTTTCCGCGCAGTCGAACTCAACGTTATACTCCCCGAAAGACTCAAGGTCCGTCAGCGGACAGTTGAAGGCGGGGTGACCGCCGATCTGGAACGGCATGGCCTCCGTGCCGGGGTTGATGACGGTATAGACTGTGGTGATGCTTTTTTCTCCCAGAACATAACGGACCAGAAGCTGAAAATCATAGGGGTAGCGCTCCCGGGTAAGCTCATCGGAACCGACGGAAAAGGTGACCGAATTCTCGTCCTGATTTACCCGGTCAAACTCCATGCGGCGCACGAGCCCATGGCGTTCCATGCAGCAGGCTTTGTCCCCTCCGATCGACGCCTTTTTGTTCCGCAGGCTGCCGACAATCGGGAACAGAACCGGGGCCTGTCCCTTCCAGTACTGTTTATCCCCCTGCCATAAGAATTCCAGACCGCCGGAATCCCGGATGGAGGTGATTTCCGCGCCGAAGGTATTGAATTCAACCGTCAGATCATCGTTTTTTAACGTATATTTCATGCTCATACCTCTCTATGCCGGCCGGCACGCCATATTAAAACTGCCCGGCGAGTTTCTTCAGGGCTTCGCCCTCTTCGCGGTAGGTGGTCCACTCGCTCATCGGCCGGGCTCCCATTTCTCTGTAAAATCGGATGGAAGGTTCGTTCCAGTTCAGGCAGGTCCACTCCATTCTCCCGCAGTCGGTGTCGACAGCCAGTTTTGCAAGATAGGAAAGCAGCGCCTTCCCGAACCCGAGGCCGCGCATTTCCGGCTTTACGAACAGATCTTCCAGATAAATTCCCGGTTTTGCAAGGAACGTGGAAAAATTATGGAAATAAAGGGCAAAACCGACGGCCTCCCCGTTGTATTCTCCGATGACGGCCTCCGCCGCCCCGCGCTCGAACAGGGAATTCCACAGAACCTCTTTCGTCGCGACGCAGTCGTCCTCCATCTTTTCATATTTCGCAAGTCCCCGGATTAATTCCAGAAGCAGGTCGATATCGCTCTCCATCGCTTTCCGGATAGAAAAGCCCTCGATTTTCGTCTTCATCGGCATTCTTCCTTTTCCTCTTTCTCCGTTTTATTATATTCCCGAGAAATGGCTTTTTCAATCCCGGAACCGAAGAAACGGCCAAATCCGAAATGGGAAAGGGCGAAGGCGCGCTTCTCTTGCCAAGAGGCCGCAAAGCCGTTATAATGGAAGGAAAATCGGGCTCCCCGGCCCGAACCGGGAGGATAAAAAATGCATGAGCTGCCCGTCGTTCTTGACATTATAAAGGTAATGAAGGAGGAGGCCGAAAAGCGCCGCTTTCAGGAGATTACGGAAATCAATCTCGTGATCGGCGAGCTTTCCTCCATTATCGACGAATCGGTGCAGATGTACTTTGAAATTGCGGCAAGGGATACCGTATGCGCGGGCGCTAAGCTGAATTTTGAACATCGGCCCGCCATGCTGCGCTGCCTGAGCTGCGGGTTCGAATTCCCGCACGGAAGGGATTTTACCTGTCCCGAGTGCGGCGGAGACGCCACACTGATCCGCGGGACAGGGCAGGATTTTTTCATCCGCTCCTTTGACGGGCATCAGTTCCCTTCCCCGGAAGCCGGAGACGCGGATTCAAGTCAGGCATAAAAAGGCCGTCGGTAAAAACCGACGGCCTTTTTATGCCGACAAGCATCATTCGTGCCATGCAGAAATTCAGCCGCGCAAAAGCAAACGGAAGAGGACTTCCGTACTCACAGAATTCTGAAGAATCATAGTATAATATGCACAATTCTGCTTCTTTTCCCAATTGACTTTCCTGTTTAAATAAACTAAAATTAAAATAATTTGAAAATTGGGCAAACGGGCAAAAAGGGGGCTGCCATGACGGGGTACGGAGCTGGAATCCGACAGGAGCAGGGCCAGAAGCTGCTGCTGTCGCAGGGAATTGTGGAGTCTTTGCAGTTTCTGCAGCTTCCTTTGCCGGAGCTGCGCCGAAAAATTGACGAGATCATGCTGGAGAATCCGGTTCTCGAATACGATGAGGGCTGCCCGGCCGAACCGGAGGACTTTGCGCCGTTCTCACTGGAACCGGACGGGGAATCCTATCGGGAAGGACCTGAGCCGCCGGAAGCTGCAGGCGGAGACGATGAATTTCCCGATCCTTTTTACCGCCTGAGCAGAACTTCCACGTTCAAGGACTTTCTCCTGCAGCAGCTTGGAGAAATGGAGCTTGACGAAGAAGCTCTTCGGATCTGCCGGTATCTGATCGAAGATCTCGACCAAAGGGGATTTCTGCAGAGCACCCCGGCGGAAATTGCGGAGGCGCTCGGAAGCACCGAGGCGGAGGTAAACCGCGCCCTTAAGGCCGTGAAAGCGCTGCAGCCCTGCGGTGTTGGAGCCTCTGGAGTGCGGGAATGCCTGTTGATGCAGCTCCCCCGCAGAACAGACCCGGAGCAGCGGATTCTAAGGACGATCATAGAGGAGCACCTGGAGCTTGTGGCGAAAAACCGCGTGGAGCTTCTGGCGAAGCGCCTTTCCATACCGGTCGAAACCGCAGGAACGTTCTGCAAAATCATCCGCGGAATGAACCCGATCCCTTCCCGCGGCTTCAATACGGAAACGGACTCTCTGTTCGTGATACCCGAAGCAACCGTCGCCCCGGATGGTGACGGAAAGCTGCAGATCCGGGAAAACGGGAGCTTTCTCCCCTGCGTGCGGATCAGCGAATCCTTCCGGAAGATCATGGCGGATACGGACGATCCTGAAACGCTGGCTTATCTGCGTGAAAAGATGAAACGTGCGGCGGCCGTCCTCCGCGGTCTTTCCGAACGGCGCAGCACCCTCTCCCGCGTTTTGGAGCAGCTGGCGGAGCTTCAGTCAGCTTATTTTCTCAGCGGACCGGGCAGTCTGAGGCCGATGTCGATTGCCGGCCTCGCGGAGCGGCTCGGGCTGCATGAGTCAACCGTCAGCCGTGCGGTTGCCGGGAAGTACATACTCTGCCGAAGCGGAGTCGTAAGTCTGCGGTCCCTCTTCACCTCCGGTATTCCGGATCGGGCAGGCGGTCTGGTCTCATCGGAACAGGTGCGGCAGGTCATCCGTGAAATGGTGGCGCAGGAGGACCGGTCGTCCCCACTGACCGACCAGCAGATGGAAGAAAAACTTTGCGCAAGGGGAATGGAGCTCTCCCGGCGGACCGTCGCGAAATACCGCGCGGAGCTTGAAATCCCCTCCGCTGCTCGGCGGCGGTCGTTTATGAACCCGCTGTAAAACAAGGCAGGTTTCCTGTTTCCAGATTTTATGGTTTGAGATTTTCCCGGACCAATGGTAGCATAAAGCTATACTAAAATCCGGGGAGTAACTGAATGAACTGGGAATGGATCTACAATAAATATACCAAAGCCGCCGTCATTGCGGTCCTGACGCTCGCCGGTGCCGCCGCGGGCTTGCAGACTTCCCCGCCAAACGGCACCGGCGAAACAATGTCTTCACAGGCTTCCGACCTCTCTTCGATGTCCGGCTCCTCCGTGCCGGGGGGAAGTTCTTCGGGTGGAAGCCCTTCTTCCGCATCGGGGGCATCTTCGTCGGTCGGAGCTTCCTCCACCGGGAGCATTTCTTCGACCGGTTCTTCCTCGTCCGGGAGTACTTCCTCGGCGGCCGGCTCAGGAGGTACTTCCTCCGCTTCTTCACAGGGCGGTGCTCCTCCAGGCTTTTCGCATCCCGCCCGAATGCTGACCGCATATTACGCAAGCTGGGCGGCATATTCCGGTTACACGCCGGATAAGATCAAGGCATCCGGCCTCAGCGTTCTCAACTACGCGTTCGCAACCGTCGGCCCCGACAATAAGGTTGCCGTCGGAGACCCGGACATTGATCCTGCGAATTTCACAAAGCTCCGAACGCTCCGCACTACATATCCGAACCTGAAAATCGTCATTTCCGTCGGCGGCTGGGACGACTCCGCCCGCTTTTCCGACGCGGCGCTGACGCCTGCTTCCCGCACGGCTTTTGCGGACAGCGCGGTTTCGTTCCTGAAAACCTACGGGTTCGACGGAATCGACATCGACTGGGAATATCCCACCGGCGGCGGAAAGGCCGGGAATACACACCGTTCTACCGACCCCGAGAATTTCCGCATGCTGCTGAAGGCGCTCCGCGTGCGGCTGGACGCGGAGGGGGCAAAGGACGGAAAGCATTACATTCTTTCCTTTGCCGGCGGCTCCGGTTCCCAGTATGCAAACGGGATCGGACTTTCCTCCGTCGCACAGACGGTGGACTACGGCCTGATTATGACCTACGACCTTCAGGGACCCTGGTGCTCGTACACCGATTTTAACGCGGCCCTTTCCATTCCTTCGGGCACGTCGCCGCAGGAAAAAAACAGTGTGGACGCCTCCGTGCGTTCCTGGCTGAGCGCGGGTTTCCCCGCGGGCAAGCTGGTGATGGGCGTCCCCTTCTACGGTTACGCCTATCAGAACGTCAGCAGTGCGAACAATGGTCTGTGGCAGAAATTCTCCTCCGGCTCCGCGGTGGGATACGACACGATTAACTCAAAATATCTGAGCAGCTCTTCATTTAAGAGATTCTATGATTCCAGCGCTCAGGTGCCGTGGCTGTTCGGAAGTTCCGTTTTTATCAGCTACGACGACGCCTCCTCTATTGGGGCAAAGACGAGATACGCCGTTTCCAAAGGTCTGCTGGGCGTAGGCGCGTGGGAACTTTCCTTTGACCGCACCTCTGTGCTCCTCGGCACGGCGCGAAGCGCGCTCGGCTGATTGCTTACCGTTCATAGAGCTCGATCGGCAAGTCGTCCGGGTCCTTGAAAAACGTGCACTCTTTGCCGGTATACGGGTCCGTGCGCACCGGCTCCGGCTCCACGCCGTTCTTTCGCAGCCAGTCGCACACTTCCTGTACGCTCTCCACCTCAAAGGCAAGGTGGCGGAGACCTGCGGCTTCCGGATAGCTCGGGCGCGCGGGCGGATCGGGAAAGGAAAAGAGCTCCAGCATGGCGTTTTCCCCGACGGCGAGATCGAGCTTCCAGGAATTCCGTTCGCTGCGGCAGACCTCCCGGATCACCGGGAGTCCGAGCACTTCCGTATAAAACCTGCGCGAACGGGCGTAATCCGAACAGATCACCGCCACATGGTGGATTTTCGAAAAATAAGAGTCCAATTCAATTCCCTCCGTATGAATCGTCAATACCGTATTTCCATTATATCCTAAAACATTCGCGGATTCATTCCGGCTTTTCGCCGTCGGCGGATTTTTCCGACCGGCTCCGTCAAAATCCGGGGCGGAGCTTTGGGGGTGACAGACTGAATTTCCTTGCTTTCGCACCCGCAACGCTCTATAATAGGAACCATGTTAAAAAATCTGTGAGTGTGATGATATGAATTTAATCGAAATTTTAAAAGCTCTTTTCCTCGGTGTAGTCGAAGGCCTGACCGAATGGCTGCCGATCAGCAGCACCGGGCACATGATTCTGGTGGATGAGTTCATCCAGCTCAAGGTAACCCCGGCCTTCAAGGAAATGTTCCTCGTCGTGATTCAGTTCGGGGCGATTCTGGCCGTTGTGGCCCTGTACTTCCGGAAGCTGAACCCCTTCTCCTCCGACAAGACTCCCGGGCAGAAAAAGGCAACGATTTCCCTCTGGCTGAAGGTTCTCGTGGCCTGCGTTCCCGCCGCAATCATCGGTATTCCGTTCAACGATAAGATCAACGCGATCTTTTACAACTACCTGACCGTCGCGATTACATTGATTGTTTACGGCATCCTGTTCATCGTGATTGAGAACCGCAACAAAAACCAGACTCCGAAGATTCGGGATTTCCACCATATGTCCTTCCGCACAGTGGCATTGATCGGCGTCTTTCAGATTCTTTCCCTGATTCCCGGAACTTCGCGCTCCGGCGCGACCATTCTCGGCGGCATCCTGCTCGGCTGCTCGCGTGAAATTGCCGCGGAGTTCACCTTTTTCCTTGCAATCCCGGTCATGCTGGGTGCAAGCCTGATCAAGATTTTAAAATTCGGCTTTGCATTTACTCCGATGGAAGTCGCCATTCTGCTCACCGGAATGATTACCGCGTTCCTGGTTTCCATCGTCGCCATCCGGTTCCTGATGGGATACATCAAAAAGCACGATTTCAAATTCTTCGGGTATTACCGCATCGTGCTCGGTGTACTCGTTTTACTTTACTTTTTCGTCGTGAAATAAAAGAAGCCCGAAACTTTTCCGGGCATAAAACGGAGGCTCCCGTGCGGGAGCCTCCGTTTTTTTTGGGACGGCGTTCCGTCCCTATTCCATTTTGCCTAAGTTCAGCGGGAAATGACAGGCCACGCAGCGGCCCGGGGCAATCTCGCACAGAGCTGGCTCCTCCGAGCGGCAGCGGTCCGTGGCGTAAGGGCACCGCGGGCTGAACCGGCAGCCGGCGGGCAGGTCAATCGGGCTGGGCGGCTCCCCCTCGATCGCGTATTCCCGCGTCTTACGGTCCGGGTTGACCACCGGGGCAGCCTTCATCAGGATATCGGTGTACGGATGCGCCGGAGCGTTGTAGAGCTCCTCCGTCGGGGCGCTTTCCACAATGCGCCCAAGATACATGACGATCACGCGGTCGGTGATATACCGCACCACACGCAGATCGTGCGAAATAAAAAGCATCGTCAGGTTGAGCTCGCTCCGCAGATCGATCAGAAGATTGATTACCTGCGCCTGAATCGACACATCCAGCGCCGAAACCGGCTCGTCCGCGATCAGGAGGCGCGGATGCATGGCCAGCGCGCGCGCAATGCTGATGCGCTGCCTCTGCCCGCCGGAAAACTGCCCGGGATAACGGTCGAGCGCATCCTTCGGCAGCCCCACCATTTCCAGAAAACGGATGCTCTCCGCCTCCCGCTCGGACCGCTTGCACAGCCTGTGCACGGTCAAAATCTCATAAAGCATCTGCCGGGCGGTCATGCGCGGGTTCAGGGAGGAATACGGGTCCTGGAACACCATCTGCATCTGGAGGCGCGCCCGGCGCAGGCTGCGCCCCTTCAGCCCGGAAAAATTCGTGCCGCCGAACAGAATGTCCCCTTTGTCCGGCGCATAAAGGCGGGCCAGTGTTTTGGAAAGGCTGCTTTTACCGCAGCCGCTTTCACCCACCAGACCGAGTGTTTCCCCCTCGTACACCTCGAAGCTCACGTCGTCTACGGCGCGGACATACTTTTTCGGCTTGCGCTGCGCAACTTCAAAGAGCGTCTGCTTGATCGGGAAGGCTTTCGAAAGATGGTCAACCGAAAGCAGGGGCGCCCGTTGTTCAGTCTGCGTTTCCGGCATGGGAATCCCCCCCTTTCGATGCGGCTTCCAGCTTCATTTCCACCTGTTCCATCTTTTCCACACAGTGGCACCGGCTGAAATGGCCGGGTTCCACTTCCCTGAGCTCCGGAAGCTCCTTTGCGCACCGCTCACATTTCATGCCGCACCGAGGCTCAAACGGACAGCCCGGCATGGGCACGGAAAGGTCGGGCGGAGAACCCGGAATCGGCGTCAGGCGCTGCGACTTTTCCCCGTTCAGCGGCAGCGAGTTCATCAGCCCGTAGGTATAGGGGTGGCGTGGGCTGCGGAACAGCGCCGCGTCCTCCGCGATTTCCATAATGCGCCCCGCGTACATGACCGCGACCCGGTCGCACATCTGGGAGGCGACGCCGAGGTCGTGCGTCACGATAATCATGCCCATCTGCAGCCGATTCCGCAGATCAAAAAGAAGCCGCATGATCTGGTCCTGAATCGTCACGTCCAGCGCCGTCGTCGGCTCATCCGCCAGCAGCAGGTTCGGCTTCGAGGCCAGCGCGATGGCAATCATCGCCCGCTGCCTCATGCCGCCGCTGAACTGGTGCGGATAGGCCTTCAGCCGGAGCTCCGGGGAGGAAATGCCGCACATGCGCAGAAGCTCGACTGCGCGCTCCTGTTTCTGCTGCCGGGTCATGCCCGCATCCTTGATGGACTCCATGAGCTGCGAACCGATTGAGGTCACCGGGTTCAGCGTGGTCATCGGCTCCTGAAAGATCATTCCGATCTCCCGGCCGCGAATCTTTGAGAGCTCGCGCTTGGTCATTTTTACAAGATCCTGTCCCTTGTAAAGGATGCTTCCGGCAACAATCCTGCCGGGCTCCTGCACCAGACGGATCAAGGAGCGGCAGGTCGTGCTTTTTCCGCAGCCGCTTTCCCCCACCAGACCGAAGATTTCCCCTTTCCGGACGGAAAACGAAACATCCTCCACTGACTTTACAATACCGTTTTTATTGGGGAAATAGGTGCACAGGTGCCGCACATCCAACAGGTTTTCATTCTCTTCGCTCATCTGCACCCCTCCTCACCGTTCTTCGCTGCGCAGGACTGCGGTCAGACCCTCGCCCAGCAGACTGAGCGATACCCCCGTGGCGGCAAGCGCAATTCCCGGAAATGTCGTGATCCACCACGCGTAGGTCATGAACGGCCGTCCGTCCGATATGATGGCGCCCCATTCCGGCGTGGGCGCCTGAACCCCCAGCCCGAGGAAGCTCATGGAAGCTCCCATCAGCATGCACATCATGATATCCGAAATTCCGTATACCACCGCGCTGTCGATTACATTCGGCAGGATATGCCGGAACAGGATGCGCGTGTGGGAAAAACCCAGCGACTGCGCGGCCATCACGAATTCCGAGTTTTTCTCCACGAGAACCTCGCTGCGCACCAGACGGGCGTACTCCCGCCAGCCGACCATCCAGATGGCCATATAAAGATTCGAGATGTTCGGCCCGAGGATCGAGACGATCGCGATGACCAGCACGATGAACGGGAAAGCCGTGAACACGTCGAGAATCCGCATGAAGACCGCATCCACCGCGCCGCCGCAGTACCCGGCGATCAAGCCGATGAGCGTGCCCGTCAGAAACGGTACGATCATCGCAAGGAAGCCGATCTGCAGGTCGATTCCCGTGCCGTAAATTACGCGGCTCATGATGTCGCGCCCGAAGTTATCGGTTCCAAAGGGATGGGCACCCCCCGGCGGCTGCATGATGCTGCCCATACTCTGGGCCGTGGGGTCGTAATGCGTAAAAAGCTGCGGAAAGACCGCCGCCACCAGGATGAAGGCCATCAGCCCCGCTCCGATATACAGTGAAATATTCCGTTTCGTCTTAAACAACTGTTTGGTTTTCATGGCAACACCTTCTTTTCTGTCATCGCGGATCTTTGTCACTGCAGCTTGACGCGCGGATCCAGCAGCGAATAGCAGATATCCGTAATCAGCGTGATGACCAGAACGATCACGGCAAAAATGAAAACCGTTCCCTGAACCACCGCATAGTCGCGCGACATGACCCCGTTCACCAGCAGCGAACCCAGCCCCGGCAGGGCGAACACCGTTTCGATGATCACACTCCCGCCGAACATGTAGGCTACGCGCATTGCAAAAAGAGTCACCGTGGAAATCATCACATTTTTCAGTATATAGCGTGAACGGATGGCTTTCTGGCTCAGGCCCTTACTGGCCGCGAAGCTGACATAGTCCCTCTTCAGAACCTCCACCACCCCGCTCTGGATATTCCGGATCAACAGGGCGATCGTGCCGATGGCGCCCGTCAGCGACGGCAGTACCATCGAATAAATATGCTGCGGCCAGGTATCCCCCCAGCCGCCGACCGGGAACCAGGCAAGCCGGAGCCCGAACAGCATCAGCAGCAGAATTCCAAACCAGAATTCGGGAAGCGAAAGGAACACCAGCGCGCCCGTCGTAATGGCCTTCCCCGCCTTGCCGTTCCTGCTGACGCCCGCGATATACCCGAGCGGAATGCTGACGATCAGGGAAAGGAGCGCCGTCATAACCGTGTAGGTCACGGTCACGACGGAGCGTTCCCGGAACAGCTCCACCACAGGCTTGTTCATCAGCGTCGAATTGCCAAGGTCAAACGTCGCCAGCTGCTTTAAAAAAATCAGATACTGACTGAAGACCGGTTTGTCCAGCCCCATCTGCCTGTGCATTGCGGCAATCGCCTCCGGCGTCGCCTTTTCACCCAGCAGCGTCGCGGCCGGATCCCCCGGAATCAGCCGCATTCCCCAGAAGATCACGATCGTGATCACCAGCAGAACCGGGATCATCTGCAGAATGCGCTTAAGTATGTAGTTCACTTGCTGCATTTCTTCACCTGCCAACGGTTGGGGAACCGCCGCCCAGCGCCGGACCATAGTCAGGACACGGCGCGCGGTCAGCGATTCCCTTTTGTTACAAAATTACGTTACTGCGGATCGAGTCAGGATTTGCTGAGGTTTTCAAAACGATAGTTGCCCAGCGGGGTCTGCACAAAGCCCTGAACGTTGCTGCGCATGGCAACCGGGAACGGCACGTAGTAAAGCGGAATCATCGGCATGTCCTGATTCACAAGGGTGAGGGCCTGACCGTAGAGATCCTTGCGCTTGCTTTCATCCATCTCGGCGCCCGCCTGCTTCGCAAGCTTTTCAGCGGCCTGCTGCTTGTCACCGTTCCAGCCGAGATGCATGCTCTGGGTCATGGAGGCGATGCAGATCAGTTCCACCAGTTCGGAGGTATCGCTGATATCGCTGGTCAGAAGAGCCGGCGTAACGTCATATTTGAACGCGTTCTTGTCGGCAGAGCGGGCGGAGTTATCCATCTGAACAATATCGAGGGTCACGCCCGCCTTTTTCCACTGTTCCTTCAGCATTGTGGCCAGCTGCAGATCCTGTGTGCTGCCGGAATTGATCTTGATGGTGAGTGACAGGCTGCTCTCGCCGGCCTGCTGCAGAAGCTGCTTTGCCTTATCGACATTGTAATCCGCGGAGGGGATATCGCTCTTGAAGTGCGGTGCGGACGGGGAAATAAAGGTGTTCGCAACGGTAGCGTTGCCAAAGAATACGGCGTTGATAATATCCTGACGGTTCGTCGCATAGGCGAGTGCCTGACGCACCAGCGGATTCTTAAGCTTGTCGTTCTTGTTGTTCAGCGCAATGAAATCCGCCTCGGTGGAAGACACTTTTTTCATGTTGACTCCGGAAACGGATTCCAGCTCCTTGATGCGGTTGAACGGGATATCGGTAGCGATGTCGATCTGGCCGGATTCAAGCTGCATGATGCGGGTATTGTCGTCGGCGACCAGATTGAAATCAATTTCCTTCGTGACCGGCTTGCCTGCCTGCCAGTAGTTTGGATTCGCGACAAAGATCATCTTCTGGCCCTTGTCCCACTCCTTAAGCATATACGGGCCCGTGCCGACCGGCTTGGTGGAAAGGCCTTTGGTGCCGGCCTGCTCCACATATTTTTTCGGCATGACGCCGCAGGCGAACAGCGAAAGGTCGGAAAGCAGCGCGGCGGTGGGCTGCTTGACCTTGATGATCACCGTGGTGTCATCCGGAGCCTGAACATCAGTTACATTTTCCAGCATGGATCCCCACGCGCCTTCCTTGGTATCGCGGACACGCTTGAGGCTGTAAACCCAGTCCTCCCCGGTAACCGGGGTTCCGTCGGAGAACTTTACGCCCTTGCGCAGATGGAAGGTATAGGTCAGATGATCCGAACTGATGTCCCACTTTTCAGCGAGGCATGGCTCTATGGTTTTGCCGTCGTCGCTGCTCTTTACAAGGCCTTCCATCAGCAGATTCATGACCCAGATATCGACATTGTCCGAAGTCATGACCGGATCGAGGTTAATGGAATCCTGTGCTCTGGCAATAACCATTTTGTCGGTCGTCTTCGGGGCCGCGGAAGCCGCGCCTGCCGCCGCGCCGGAGGAGGCCGCAGCCGTGCCCGCGGCCGCGGGAGAGGCACTTGATCCTCCGCTGCAGGCGGCAGCGGATAACATCATAGCGGCCGCGAGAATTGCGCACACCGCTTTTTTCGCTGTTCCCAACTTTTCCATGTTTTTTACTCCTTTTCATCTCTGTTTATAGAAACCCAACGGCGGCAGTGCCGACGAAGAGCTTTTGCCGGTTAAAAATTCCCGCCGCTTATTTCAGGAAGGTTTGTTTCGGAAATCCATAAGAATTCATTTCCCCATTCATTACAAAATTCGGTTCTTTTTCGATTTTCTTCGACAGGCGTTGCCCACCGGAAAATGCAACAGTATAATATCCCTTTGAGGGACGGGCGTCCCTCAAGCGGGGCGCTCTTTATTTTCTCAGAAAGAAGGCAGCATCATTGCAAAACATACTCAGCAAAGAATTCGTTGAAGATGAAATGCGCTACTGGAAGGTTCCCGGTCTTTCCGGCGCCGTGATTCAGGACGGGGAAACCGTCTTTTCCGGCGGCTGGGGAGTGCGCGGCACTGAAACCGGCGGATCGGTGACGGAACATACGCGCTTCGGAATCGCCTCCTGCTCCAAATCCATGACCTCCGCCCTGATTGCCATGCTGGTCGACGACGGACTTCTGGACTATGACACCCCGGTTGCGGAGTACATTCCCGGCTTCCGGCTGCTCGACCCGGTCGCTTCTGCGCAGGTTACCCTGCGCGATATGCTGTGCCACCGCACCGGTCTGGGCGGGCACGACGGCATGTGGCCCGGCTCCATCTCCCGCGCGGAATTCACGCGGCGGCTGCGTTACCTTGAGCCGAACGCGCCGTTCCGCAGCAAAGGCCAGTACAGCAACACCGTTTATACGCTGATCGGGCATGTGGCCGAATGTGTCACAGGCAAAACATGGGAAGAGCTGATCCGCGAGCGCATCTTCGCCCCTCTTGCCATGACGGAAAGCAGCTGCTCCATTGAGGAGCTCCGGGCGGAGCCGGACCATGCGGAGCCTCACTGCGTGCGGGACGGAAAAATTCTTCAGATTCCCACCTGGGATGTAAACCTCGCCGGACCCGCCGCTTCGGTGAACTCCAGCGCCGCTGATATGGCCAAATGGCTCAGCATGCAGATTGAGGGCGGCCGTGCGGGGAACCGGCAGCTGATCCGCCCGGAAACATTCGCCCAGATGCATCAGCCCCACATTTCCCTGCCTGATTCCGCCGGTACCCTTCCGGGCTTTTCCTCCTGCAATCTCTATGCGCTCGGGTGGCGGACCGGTCAGTACCGAGGATTTGAAATTCAGAAGCATATGGGCAAAATCGAGGGCTTCAGTTCCATTCAGGCCTATCTGCCCGAAAAGCGAATCGGCGCCGTATTCCTGATGAACCTCCATACTCCCTCCGTCTACCTCCTTTACACACTTCTGTACACGGTATTCGACCGACTGCTCGGGCTGCCCGGCGCAGACTGGAAAAAGGCGTTCCACCCGGACGGCGGTCCGACCGAAGCAATGTACCGGGTGAATGACATCGACCTGCTACCCGATCCGCCGGTTCCCGGAACCAGACTTGCCCACAAACCGGAAGATTACGCCGGCGTTTACCGGAGCGATGCTTACGGCGGAGCCGAGGTCACATTGAAGGACGGAAGTTTCCGTCTGCGGTTCCGTGATCTGAGGGATCTTCCGATGAATCATTACCACTACGACACGTTCAAGGTGGAAGGCGTGAAGGAAGATACCATGACCTATTCCATGCCGCTCACCTTTCTCACCGATCCCGGGACCGGCGCGGTAAGCAGTTTCCTGTTCCGGCTGGAGCCGCTCGTTGACGCGGTCCTGTTCCGCAGGGTTCCCGGCGATGCCTCTTTTTCCGAATAGACCGGGCGATCTCCGAAAATAGAAAAGGCGCATAGGAAAATGAATTCCTATGCGCCTTTGCATTTTGGAATATTTAATCTAAAGTTCCGGACCATGAGGGGGCTTTTCCGCCTCCCCGGTTTTCCGGGGCTCACGATTAAGACGAAATATAACACGATTGGTAAAAATATGCAAGTGCAGTGCCGCCAAACCTGCAACAGTAAACAAATACCCCCGCAGATGCTGCGGAGGTTGGGCAAAAAACTGAATTTTCGTCGTTTTATTCCTGCAGGCTTTTCTCCAAAGTGCTTCGGTCCAGCAGCAGCTTCACGCCGAAAAGGATCAGCAGGAGGCCGACGGCAATATTCAGCCCAGCGACGGCCTCGGCCGGCAAAAAGCTGCGGGCGAGACACCCAGCCCCCGCGACGGCGGACAAAAAGCAGGCGGTGGAAAGAACGCATCCAAGCCCGAACCGGAACAGTTCCCCGCGTTCGCGCTTCGCCGCCTCGGAGGCAAAAACGCCGCTCCAGAACAGGATGGTCAAAGGGTTGGAGCCGGTCGCCACAAGGCCCTGCAGAAAAACGGCGCCGGCGTTCGTTTCCGAAAGCAGCTGTACCTCCGGCAGAGAAGCCCCGCCGAACGCGCTCAGAATGCTTTTTGCGCCGAACAGAACCAGAATCAGGAATCCGAAAATCCTGGCAGCGCGCCGGACCGAAGCGCGGCGCAGCAAAGCGGCAGCGCCGGTTCCCGCCAACGTGATATAAGCGGCATCTACGACCGCCGCCGCGGCCGCAACCAGCAGGCCCGCCCACAGGCCGTGCGTGCCGGCCGTGCGGAAAACAAGCAGGCAGATCGGACCGACGGAAAACTGCAGCATCATGCCGAACCGAAAACCGTCCCACATCTCCGTTCCCCTCCCCTCAGTACGGATTGACCCGCTCCTTCAGGGTGGAAAGGACCACGGCAGTGTTCGACCCGGCCACGCCGGGAATCCGTTTCAGGGAACCGCTCAGGAAATCCTCCAGACCCGCCGTGTCCTCCACAAGCACCTTCAGAAGATAATCGTACGGTCCGGCGATATGGTGGCACTCCAGCACGGCGGGAAACCGCAGAACAGCTTGCCGGAAGGGCTCGATCTGCTCCGTGGAATCGATCCGCACACTGATAAACGCCATCAGCCCGAACCCGCCTTTCCGGCGGTCGATTTTTACGGTATATGATTCGATTATGCCGATTTCCTCCAGCTTCCGGATCCGCTCGGCGACTGCCGGAACCGACAGACTGACCCGCCTGCTGATCTCCGACACCGTCGCTCTGCCGTTGGCACTCAGTTCCCGCAAAATACCCTGATCGATCTGATCCATCGCAAAATCTCCGTTTCACTTGTTTTAACCAGATCGTAGCACTTAGTTAAATCTTTGTAAATATTTTTTATAAATACAATAAAGTTTAAATTAAATCTCAAAAATTCTTTGAATTATTTAAGTTAAAGCATGCAAAGAGCGGCGAAGGCACAAAGCGCCCCCGCCGTTCTCCGAATTTCCCTGCCCCGCGGATAAATACCGTCGGGGAATTCAAAAGGGATATTTTATTTTACTGTGACAACACAGAGCTTCTTCGCCGTCTGTCCCGTAACGGAGGCATAAATTCCCGCCTTCTGGCCCACGCTTCCGGTTGCGGTCACTTTGCAGTAGAAATCACTTCCCGAATGGGAAACCACCGCAGTGTTCACAACTCCCGCGCTGCCCGCTCCGAAGCTGATGGAGCCCGCGCCGGGCGCTGTGATTTTGAACATGTAGCTCTTGCCTTTCGCGAGGCTGAAATCGCTGTTGGTATCGGAGGTAACCGAAATCTCCTTCACCGATACAACGCACAGCTTTTTGGCCGGCTGGCCCGGGGCCGTGACATAGATTCCGGTCTGCTGGCCCGGCTTGCCCGCGGCGACGATCCGGAAATAAAAGTCATCCCCGGTATGGCTGAGCGGAACGATGTTCATGACTCCCGCGCTGCCCGCCGAGAATTTGACGGAAGCCGCGCCCGGAGCGGTGACCTTAAACTGGTAGCCCGCACCGACGGAGAGGCTGAAGTCGCTGTTTGTATCGGATTTGATGTCGACCGGACGGATGGAAGCGACGCAGATCTTCTTCGCCGCCTGACCGGGTGCAGACATGTAGAGACCTGTCGAATCCCCGGCCTTGCCGGTCGCCGTGATTTTATAAAGGGTGTCGCTGCCCTGTTTTGCGGTCTGAACGATGCTGAATACTCCGGATGATCCGGCGTAAAAAGAGGATGCATTGGTGATCTTGATCGTGTAGCTTTTGCCGTAATACAGCGCGAAATCGGAATTCGTATCAGACTTCATCGCGGTGGCGGAAGGCTGGCCGATTGTGACGCTGCCGATTTCCGTGTTGAATTCATCTTCTCCGGCATCCGGGAAGGTCATGGTCAGCTTTGCCGCGGTGCCCGGCGTTCCCACGGCGGTCACCGTATAGGAATAACGGATTCCGTCCTTTTTAACCGCCTGAATCGTGACGGCTCCATCGGTATCCGAAACCAGATCCGGCTCGCCGCCGCCCATGGCAGAGACGGTGTAGGTATAAGTATTGCCCTGCGGGAGGGTCAGGGTTTTGGGGCCGTCGAACGCAACGGACGGCTGATCGTTGAAGTTGACCTTGACGGCAAACGCGGCGGTTTCGCCGTTCACTGTTGCCGTTACAAGAGAATTCCCTTCCTCTTGGGCGGTCATCGCGTACTCGTAGCCGCCGCTGACTTTCTTTACATCGTCATTGGAAATCGTGACCCGGTCATTCACGGCCGTGACGTCCGGCGGAGTCGCGGAAGACGTGCGGACGACGAAACGATAGGTATCGTAGAGATTACAGGTGTAAGTGGAAGAAGTGTCGATGCTGAGATCACGGTTCGGCGCGACGGTAACCGTGCAGAGCTTGTCCGGCACCACATAATCGGAGCTTCCCATGTACAGCGTGGTTTTCTGCCCGTCGCCGCCGAGAGCGTCCACGCGGAAGAAATAGTCGTTTTTATCCGGATCGTAATCCGTCAGTTCCACCTTGAACGCGCTCGGATTATCTGCCGCGAGGGTCGGAAAAACATTGTCCAGGCTGGAGCTTTCATAATGGACGGTGATATACCGGCTGTTCCCCGAAGGCATGGAAAAATCGGTCGTGTCGGAGGATACCGTATAATTTTTCTCCACTTCGGTGCTCCCCACCGTCACGTCGCGGGAGAGGGTTTCTCCGTCCGACGCGGTAAGTGTAACCGTGGAGGTTCCGGCTTTCCACGCCTCAAGGACCAGGACATAGAAGCCCGGATTATCCGAATCCGGCTGCAGGTAGGTTTTGACGACGGAGCTGTCGGTGGAAGCCGCCGCAAGCGTCAGGGCTGTGTCGTTAAGCTGTACTTCGTATGTAGTCCGGCTGTTCAGATCCATGCCCGTCAGTGCGCTGAAATCCTCCGAGACGATCCCCGGGCCGTCGGTTTCCACCGCAAATGCGCCGGCTCCGAATAAAGTTGAAATCAAAAGTGTGACCGTTAAAAAGACGCTGAGAATCCGTAATTGCTTTTTCACTTTTTATCCCCTTTCTGTCTGAGGCACTTCCCCGGAAGCTCCGGTTCCGGCCTTACCGTCCTCTATTCTATGGGCAGATCAGGATAAAAAAGCCGTGGAAAAGAATTTTGCTTAAATTTAATTATTTTGGAGAATTATTCTATTTTTTTTGCCAGTATTCGCGGCAAAGGACTGGCAAAATCACTCTCCGATGGAAATTCCGTATGGATTCAGCCGCATTTTTCCAGAGGAAACAGATTCATGGTCTCCGATCGTTAAAAAAGTCATATAAAAATACAGAGCGGCGGAAATACGGCGGGGAACGATTAAATAAAGTATGTTATTTGGGAAAATATTGCATTTTTCGACGTTCCGCTATACCATTGTCGTTAAGTGAATAAAAATACGGAAATGAAGGCGAACATGCATATGAGAAACCTGAAAATCACCCTCAAAATGATTCTTTTCTCGGCGACCATGGTCGTACTGATCGTATTGGTGTGGCTTCTTTCCAATCTCCAAACCAGCCGGATTAAGATCGGGAGCCCCATGTACAACGACATAATCATGAGCAACAACCTTACCGCCGACATTCTCCCGCCGCCGGAGTATGTAATTGAATCGTACCTGACGGCACTTCAATATACGATTGCGACGGATGCAAAGACACAGAACGACCTGAACATGTATTTTGAAGGCCTGAAGCGGGATTATGATGCCCGCTACCGCTATTGGAAGCTAAATCTTCCGAAGGATCAGACCGGCCTGCAGAAATCATTTTTAACCGACGCATACACCTATGGGGAACAGTTCTACCAAACTTATGAGGACGAGGTCGTTCCCGCTGTCAAATCCGGAAACGCCGCCCGGATTGAAAAAGCGCGCACCGACCTGAAGAATGCCTATGACAAACACCGGAAGGCCATTGACGAAACGGTGACGCTTTCAGACAAATGGGCCTCCGACGTATCGGAAAGCGCCGACGCGATGGAAACTCAGAACAACAGCACCATGATCGCCCTCGTGCTCGCGGCGATCGCGGTCAGCGGAGCGGTGTGCTTCCTGATTTCCCGTTCTCTCGTCCGGTCCGTTAAATATGTGGACGGTGTCCTCGGCCGAATCGCCGAAGGGGATCTCTCCGCTACGGTGGATGAAAAGCAGATCACCCGCGATGAAATCGGACATCTCTGCCGATCGGCTCAAATCACCGCCGACCGCCTGAACGGCTACCAGGCCTATCTTGCGGAAATTTCGGAAGTGCTTGGGAAAATGGGCCGCGGCGATATGAGAATCGCCCTGAAGCGTGATTTCAGCGGCGAATTTGCCGCCATCAAGGAAGCACTTCTGCAAATCGCCGCATCCATGAACGAAACGCTGAGCAACATTTCCGCCTCTTCCCGACAGGTCAAAACGGGCGCAGAACAGTTTGCCAGCGGCGCGCAGGCGCTCGCCCAGGGTTCCGCGGAGCAGGCCGGCGAACTGGAAAGCCTGAACAGCACCGTTGCACGCATTTCGCAGGAAATCGCAAAGAATGCGGAAAATGCCCGCGCCGCCACCGGCTATGTCGGAGAAGCGGTTTCGGGCGTGGAGGCCGGAAACTCCGACATGCAGCAGATGCTTTCCGCCATGCAGAACATCAGCAGTTCCTCGGAAAAAATCGGAAAGATCATCCAGACCATTGACGACATTGCCTTCCAGACCAACATTCTTGCCCTGAACGCCGCCGTTGAGGCCGCAAGAGCCGGTGAAGCGGGGAAAGGCTTCGCGGTGGTAGCAGACGAGGTCCGCACTCTGGCGACCCGTTCGGCGGACGCAGCGCGCCAGACCGCCTCTCTGATTGAAGATTCCATCCAGTCTGTGCAGAGCGGCTCCAAAATAGCGGACCGCACCGCATCGGCGCTCCGGAGCATCTCCGAAAAAACCGGAGCGATCCAGAGTGTGGTTGCCCAGATCGACCGCTCTTCCTCAGAGCAGGCGAACGCGATCCTCCAGATTCAAAAAAGTCTGGACCAGATTTCCTCCGTTGTGCAGACGAATTCCGCCACCGCCGAGGAAAACGCAGCAGCGAGCGAGGAGCTTTCCGGGCAATCCAGTATTCTGTACAGCGAAGTCGGAAAATTCCAGCTCAGCGAAAGCATATAATATTCTCTGAGAAGACACGGCCGGCAGGATCCCGAGGGAACTGCCGGCATTTTTGTCTTATTTTCAGTTCAAGTTTTTCCCTGCTGAGCCGATACAAAAGTGGAAGCTATAGGCTACTGACTTCAAAAACGGCTTTGGAGTTAATCGACTCTATTCCAAGGAGGCAGCATTATGTGGGCTGAGACCAGCGTTTTTTATCAGATCTATCCGCTTGGGTTCTGCGGAGCCCCCGCAGAAAACGACGGGTGTACGGTTCCGCGCATCCGAAAGGTGCTTGAATGGGCGGAACACATCCGCGGAACAGGCGCGGATGCCGTCTATTTCTCCCCCGTATTCCAGTCCGACCGGCACGGATACGACACACGGGATTACCGGCAGATCGACTGCAGGCTTGGAACGAACCGGGACTTTGCGGACGTCTGCGATGAGCTGCACCGGCTGGGGGTGCGGGTCGTTCTGGACGGTGTATTTAATCATGTGGGCCGGGGCTTTTGGGCTTTTCAGGACGTGCTGGCCCACCGGGAGAACTCAGTTTATAAAGACTGGTTTTTTCTTCATTTCGACCGGAACGACGAATACGGCGACGGCCTCTCCTACGAAAACTGGGAAGGGCATTCCGAGCTTGTGAAACTGAACGTAGGAAACCCGGAGGTGCGGGAGCATCTGTTCGCCTGCATCCGGGGCTGGACGGAAGAATTCGGCATCGACGGCCTGCGGTTGGACGTCGCCTACTGCATTGACCGCGATTTTCTTCACAGGCTCCGCGAATTCTGCGGCGGCCTGAAGCCGGATTTCTTTTTGGTGGGAGAAATGCTGTTCGGCGATTACAACCAGCTGGTCAACGAAAGAATGCTGCACAGCTGTACCAATTACGAATGCTACAAGGGGCTGTATTCCAGCTTCAACGAACGGAATCTTTTTGAAATCTCCTATTCCCTGAACCGGCAGTTTGGGCAGGAAAACTGGTGCCTTTACCGGGGGAAGCATCTGGTCTGCTTTGCGGATAACCATGACGTGACGCGGATTGCCAGTCTGCTGAAGGAAAAGCGGCACCTTCCCCTCGTTTACGCCGTCCTGTTCGGCATGCCGGGCATACCGTGCATTTACTACGGGAGCGAATGGGGTGCCGAAGGGATCAAGGGGAACGGCTCGGACGCCGCCCTTCGCCCCTGCTTTCCGGAGCCGCAGGAAAACGGCCTGACGGAGCTCATCGCCCGCCTCGCGGAAATTCACAAGGCAAGCCGTGCCCTCTGCTTCGGGGGCTACCGGAATATTCTTGTGACAAACCGTCAGCTTATTTTCGAGCGGGCCGCGGAAGGAGAACGGATTCTGGTGGCGGTAAACCTGGACGAAGCTGATTTCGACGCACATTTCGACGCCGGGGCGGACCGGGCAACAGACCTAATAACCGGGCTGCCTGTCACGCTCGGCGGCGGCCGCACACTGCCGGCTTTCAGCGCCGCGTTCTGGAAAATTTCTTCCTAACTGATTTGGTCCCCGCCGAAAGGCGGGGCCTTTCTTAAGTCTCCGCTTTTCATGTTTTCCTCCCCCTACTCGTTGATGATCCGCAGCGCCGGGAGGAGGCGTTTGCAGCTCCCCGTGAGCGAATATTCCACATGGGGCGGGATGAGGCTAATCTCCTCGCGCCGGACTAAACCGTGCTCCTCCAGCCCCTGCAGCGCGCGCGTAAGCATGATATTGGTGACTCCGTCCAGCTGCCGCTTGAGCTCATTGTACCGCATGCTCTCCTGCGCGGAGAGCCGCCAGATAATCGGCAGCCGCCATTTTCCGCCGATGATGTCAAGGGCATACATAACACCGCATTTTTTCTTCAGAGTACAGCGCTCCGTCTTTTCCATAGCCGTCCCCTCATTTAAGGCACAAAAATGTGCGTACTTGAAATTTTGTTTCCATCTTTTTATACTGAGTATAGCAAGTCAGGAATTCTTTGTAAAGGCATACCGGAAAGGGGATTTTTATGGATTTTGAAAAACTTGCGCAGGAGCGCTATTCCGTGCGGAAATTCAGCCCGAAAGAGGTGGAACGGGAAAAGCTCGATCGGATTCTGGAGGCGGGCCGTCTCGCTCCAACAGCCTGCAATAATCAGCCGCAGCGCATTCTTGTCATCAGCAGCGGCGATGCTCTTGAAAAGGTGCTCAAAAGCACGCATCACCATTTTGGAGCCCCGGTTATTCTTCTCATCTGCTATGATAAAGCCGTCAGCGCAAAACGCACCTATGACGGTATGGACTTCGGAGAAACCGACGCCGGCATTGTAACCACTCATATGATGCTCGAGGCCGCCGACCTCGGGCTCGGCACGACCTGGATCGGCGGCTTTGACCCTAAGGTCGTGAGAAAGGAACTTGCGCTGCCGGAAAGCTATGTTCCGGTTGCTCTGCTGCCCGTGGGCTATCCCGCCGAGGATGCCAAGCCGAGTCCCCGACATTCCGAAAGGGAACCGCTCCAAAAGACGGTCTTCTGGAACAGTTTTGCTGAATAAAGCGTAAAAAATCAGCCCCGCAAAACTTTTTTGCGGGGCTGATTTTTTAAAATTTATTCGTTGATGATGTAAGGGATGGTAATTAAAGCGATATTTCTCCGCCTGACAAGGGAAAGGCGAAGCCGCATGGAAGTCTGGTTGTGCAG
>JAEWRF010000171.1 GCA_023460155.1 Bacillota bacterium
ATGCAAGGATGTTACGGACGTAGGTAGATGGGGAAATGGCGATGTGGAAGTTGGTTTGGACAGCTTAGACGGACTTGACGACGTGATGGAAATTATTGAACAGGCGTTCCGTAAGCAGGATGTAGAATGAGCTTATGTGGAGTACTAATAATGCATAAATTTGTGTTATCCTTTATAATTATTGCTGTTGCACTTGCAATTATCATCGTTGACGTATATTTCTTTATTAAGAAAAAGCGTAAACCATCTGACAACCTCAGCGTTAAAACCGACATTGTAAAAATTAAATCAGCAGATGAATCGACAATGATGATTCAACCTTCGCTAGAAACGCTGAGTCTCGTTGAAAAAATAGAGATTGACAACCGAAGCGGTCACAAATTAACTCTGTTAAGCCTCGACCCAAGGAACAGTCTCAGTTCAAAGAAATACCAAGAAATCACGGCGCGGGGTAGTGCTATTGGGGCAAGTCTAACACAAGGGGCTATGCCTTTTTTGGCGCAGGCACAAACACTCGCCCAAATTTTAAAAGCTGCACCTAATGGACTGTTCACAGCGACAGCCCCATTATCGGAGCTAATGAAGTATAAAGACGGAACCGTTGGTTCGATAGTGATGAAAGGCGGAAAGCTATCTAGCCATGCAGGTTTTCAGGAGATAGTCTTGACAGCCGCAAATCCCGCCGCCGTCATAGGGGCAGGAATGCAAGCAATGGCAATGATTTCTGGGCAATATTATATGGATAAGATATCAAAGCAATTGGATGGAATTGAGCATGGCATCGAAAGACTAATAGGTTTTCACCATGATGAAAATATCGGCAAACTACGTAGCATTGAAAATCGGATGAGAGAGATAGTGAACAAGACGCATGTCGATGACACCGACATCATTACTTTGCAATCTGGAATTCGTGATGCGGATAGTATATTAATCGAATATTCCTCACGGCTTGAACGCCTAAGTAAAACTGGTGAAATTACGGAAATTCAAGTCCGAAGACTTCGGTCTCGCATTTCTGCAGCAAAGGAATTGCAGAATTTGAGAGCAAACACCGAGGAACATGAGTTATATTACTCGTTTCAGATATGCTTATTTGCAAGCAAGCTAATACTCGAAAGTAAAAAAGCAGAATTTGCCACGCGGATGAAAACAGGAGAAACCGAAAAAGCCATGGAAGCGTTTGAATCATTCAATGTGATGTTTCAACAGTCATTCGTGAATAACGCCACAGACTTTCTTGATGCACTGTATAAACCAATTAACGCTAAAGCAGAATTTCTAAAACAAAGGCAGTGGGTTGAGTCAAAAAAATCAAAACAAACACTGCAATCATTTGAATCAAAAAAAGCTGAACTAAAAGAACAAATTGATCTACTTATTGAAGGCTGCTCTGACGATAAAATGATACACAGTTTCAAAGATGATTGTGAAGTTTTATATCTCCCTGCCTCTGACGAGTCCGAGCAACGGGTGTTTATCTCAGTTAATGAATAGAATAGAGTACAATAATGTTTGCAATTTGTAGATGAATATAGAAAACCAGCGAGGACTCCGATAGAATGAATAGTGTGAGTAAACATTCAAAAGGAGAGAAAACGATGGTTGCGATCAGCATATTGGCTTCTACGCTCTATAAAAAGGCTCATGTGCAGCGGGAGTGACACGCCATGTCCGTACATCGCGCACAATGTAAATACATTGATCAAATTATCATCACCTGTTTATCGCACTCTGCAATGCAAGTACACGTACCGTGCTTTTTAACAAAACTAGATTATTAAATTAGCAATTACTAATACGCTATTCTATAACTACCTTTCCGGCGTTGACACTAATATACTCAGAAGACAATATTAAATTGAATCCTACTTTCCATTATTCTTAACAGCTACCCGCCAGTTTTATTAAACTGGCGGGTAGCTGTAACTTCGGGCCAACTTGGCCCGAAGTTATGCAAACGCATCCGGGTCGTCCACATCGTCGTAGTTAAGGATGCCCTCGTCTTCGCCTGCGGCGGCTTCCTCTCCGGGCGCGTCTACCTCGTAAACGGTATATATTTCATCCGGCTTCACTTTCATGCGCCGCTCAATCAGGGAAGAAATGTCGAAGCTGTTGCGCTTGTCGGCCTCGGCGGTGTACTTGTAGTTCGGGTGCTTTTTCAAGTCGTACTTGGGGGATAGGAACGGACGGAGGCCGCGAAGCTGCAAAATGCACTTGCTTCCGTCCATTGTGGTTAGCTCGTCTATCGTCATAAGCTCTTTGCCGAGACGTTGTAGATTTTGGCCGTGGCTCTCCTGCATCCCCCGCGTGACACTCTCGGTATACATGGAAATTGTCTCTTTCCCCAAAGCCTCCGAAAGCTCCTTGACCGTAGTATGCTCCCGGCCCCCTAAGAAAATGACCGAATCCATATTGCCTAAAATCGTCTCGGCATTATCTTTGTAGAGAGCTTTCAGTTGAGCCTGCGCCTGTAAAAACAGGCACAGAGAAATTTCACGGGAGCGAATGACGGCCACCAGCTTTTCAAGCTGCGGCACCTGTCCCGTATTCGCGGCTTCGTCCCAAAGCACCCGCACATGATGGGGCAAGCGCCCGCCGTACTTGTTGTCGGCCCGTTCGCACAGAAGGTTGAACATCTGGCTAAAGGCAAGCGCGACGATGAAGTTATACGTCGTGTCGGTGTCGCTGATGATGAAGAATGTTGCCGTCTTGCGGTCGCCCATGCGGTCAAGATCCAACTCGTCGTAGCTCATGATCTCCCGAAGCTGCGGAATGTCAAAGGGGGCTAACCTCGCACCGCAGGAAATCAGGATGCTTTTTGCTGTCTTGCCGCTGGCGAGCTTATACTTTTTATATTGCCGGATGGCAAAATGATTGGGATTCCGTTTTTCCAGCCCCATGAACATGTAATCCACGGCATTCTTGAAGTTATCATCATCTTCTTTTACTTCCATGCTGTTAATCATATCCACAAGGGTATTCATGTTGCGTTCTTCCTCCGGCCCCTCAAAGACGATATACGCTACAAGAGCGCAATACAGTAAGGTTTCCGCTTTCGTCCAGAACTCGTCGCCCTCCTTGCCGTCGCCCTTCGTGTTGGTAATCAGGGCGTTGACAAATTTCAAAATGTCCGATTCCGTCTTGATGTAGGAAAGCGGATTGTAGTGCATCGAACGGGCAAAATCGATGGAATTGAACACCTTGATTTTATAGCCCTGCCGTTTCAAAAAAGCGCCTACCTGTCCGAGTATGCCGCCCTTCGGATCAACCACCACATAGGACGAATGGGCTTGAAGCAGTTGCGGGGTCAGCCAGAAGCGGGTTTTGCCGGAGCCGGACGAACCGATGATGCAGCAATTCAGGTTCCGGGAATTGGCCGGGTTTTTCGGGCGCGTGTTCATGGTAAGAAATTCAGTTCCGGTGAGAATGACGTTGTTCTTGAATACCGGGTCGATAAACGGCTTGATGTCCTTCGCCGTTCCCCATCGGGCGCTCCCGTATTCCACATCCTTTCTGAACTTTTTGGCGTTTTTTATTTTGTAGAACACCACAAGCCGGATAATAACGGCCCCGGCAAGGCCGATCAGCCAGTCGGACGCGACAAGGCCCGGCGCTATCGTTTGAAACGCCGGGCCGACGGTTTTCACCATACCGATCAACTTTTTCCCGAAACCGGCCCCCGCTGCGAGGCGATAGGCCGCGCCGAGTTTCAGGCAGAACCAAAGCACGAACAGATAGGGAATGCTCGGCAGAACAAATCTGCGGATTTTATCGTTCATTCCGCGTCGCCTCCCGTTTCCGTTCGTGGACGCGCGGCTTCGACCGCGCCACATCCGCGAATTTTCTAAGCTGCGCGAGGATGGATGGCTGTTTACTCTTACCTCGGCCCATCACCAGCTTGGTATATTCGGAAAAAGCCGCCGTGATGGCGTCAGCCTGCCCGGCCTTGAAAAACAGCAGATATTTATTCGGCCCGGTCTTGTGGAAAGCGTAATCGACATTATACTTCCGGGCCACGCGGTCAAACAGCTTGGTATCGCCGGAAAGGTCGAGGCTGTTGGTGGAAACACGGTGATTCATGAGCTTTTTCACGCTCTGCCTGCCCTGCGGGGTCTGCGCCTTGCGGTGCTCCTTTTGGATCTTCCGCAAAACCGCCGCCAATGCCTTTGCAAGCGTCCGGCCCGTGAGCTTCGCGGCATTGATCGAAACGGCAACCGTCCGGCGCTCTATATCTTCCTGCATCAAAAAAACTCCTTCCCACCATAACATGGCGAACGATAACCAGCAGGGGGACTTCGGGCCAAGTTGGCCCGAAGTCCTCTAACGCCCGTCATGCGCCACGGGCCGGGGCCGCTCCGCCGTGGGAGCGTCCTTTTTGCCCTGCGCAATTTGCTCATTGAGAGCGTTCATGATTTTTCGGATCGAGGGCTTGCGTTCCGCCGCCTTTTCCAGCGAAGCAAGCCCGGAAAGAGCGGTTTCCACATTCCTTTTCATGGAAACAAAGCAGGAGCGTTCCGTTTTGAACGGGGCTTCCAGCGCCCTTGCCAGTCTGCCCGCCGATTTTGCGTTCCGGACGGATTCTATCCCCGCAAGCGCTCGAGCCATGTTTTTCACATGCCGCCCGGCTTCGTGATATTCGGCGCTCACGGCTTCGATTTTGGAAATCGCCGCCTCGTCAAACCGGATGTTTTCGTTCAGGTCGTTGCGCATGGCTTCCAGCATCGGACGGATTTTGAAAAAGCGGGCGACGTTGTGGAGCGCGGAAATTCCTTTTTCCTTGAAAGCGTCCACGGCGTTTTTGCAGTCCTCGATCACGGTTTGCTTTAACTCTGACAACTTATCCCGCAAATCCAATACCTGCCCCTGCATAGCAATAACCGCTTTTTGCATGGCAGTTTTTACGGGGTGGTTTTGCTTCTGCGCCTCGTTCAGTTCCCGGCGCATGGCGGCAAGCTCCTTCACCGCTGCGTCAAGCTGGCGCTCCATCGCGCCGACCTGATTGAGCACAGCGAGAAAATTTTCCCGGTCGGGCGCGTTGTTAGCCTCCAAAATTGCCAAAAGCTCCTTGGCGTGCTCGTTTTCCAAAAGCGACACGGTATTCTGTTCCGTCATATTGAAAATTTACCTCCTTTCCGCACTTCGGGCCAAGTTGGCCCGAAGTGTCATCATTCAGATGAAACAACACTTTTAAAAGAATTGTTGAAAAAAATTTAAAGCATGTTAGCATGTTACCGTTCAGATATACCAATGAATTAGGAGTGGTAACATGACCTATCAGATTGAAGAAATCTCCAAGAGCCGCATCGCATATATGCGGCGGGTCGGCCCTTACGGGGCGGATAATTACGCTCTCATGAAGAAATTTTAGGAATGGGCGAAAGCAAACGGCCTGTTCACAGCATCAGCGGTTATCTTGGAAATTTCACAGGATAACCCAGAAATCACGCCGCCCGAGCAATGCCGCTATGATATCGGTGCTGTTGTTTCAGAACAATTCACAACCACGGATGCCGATGTAAACGTCTCGGAATTGCCCGGCGGGAAATACGCCGTTTTTACGATTGACCATACCGCAGAAGTAATCCAGAAAGCATGGGGCGAAATCTTCGTTCAGCTATCGGCTCAGGGCCAACAGCCCGACGTTTCCCGTCCTATCCTTGAACGGTATATCCCCGCCATGATCGACAAACACCTGTGTGGAATCTGCGTTCCCGTTTAAGACCGTTCTTCTGCTTTGTCAGGCCGGTTTTTCGTAGGGGCAGGCGCGGCGTCGATCATCTGCTGATACTGTTTGAGCGTGTCGCGGATGGATTTTTCCGGCGCGGGGTACGCAAAAATTTTGCATTCCTCCGGCAAATCGTCCCTGCCGTTGTAAAGCTCCACGAAGCGGTCGCCGGTATCCACGATATAGCCGTTTTCGGTGAATGTGCCGCCGTCCTCCAAGGAAACGTCCCGCCCGTATGCCTCGTAGTCGATGTAGTTTTCCAGATATTCCGGCACTTCCATCGCGCCCATTTCGTCGATCATGTAGCGGCCCAAATCGTCCTCGTCACAGATTCCGGGGTAATACTCGTAGCAGTCGAGGTTTTGCGCGAGGTTGATCAACTCTTTCAGGCTGTTTGTATGGTCGCCGCAGGAAAGGGCGGCTTCAAATTTTTCCCGGTCGCCCTCGTCCAAATCATCCAGAAGGGCGGCGAGATAGTTCGACTCGTCCAGATCGGCGTATTCGGGCAGGCAGTCATACAGGCCGGAAATATCAGTTTCATAGTCCGTGATGAAAATTTCCTCATATCGAACGCCGTCCACATGAATACGCTTGAAAAGGGCCTGAACTTCCTCGGTCGTGGCGGGGAGCTTCAAAAACTCCCCGTCCAGAACCCCTTCGTTGTAGCGCCCAAGGTTGGTGACAAAGGCTTCAATCGCGCTCATTGCTTCCGGTCTCCGTGCGGCCCTGCCCCTTGACCGTCAGGATGCCGTCCAGTGTGGTTGCCGTGATATTCAACCGCCCGGCTGTGGCGATGTCGTTTTTTATGTCCTCATTCACACCGTCGCCGCAGACAACCAGCACATGGGAGCGGCGCAGAAGGTCGCGCCCGATGTCAATGCCGCTTTTATGTTCCTCCGGGATCGCATCGTTGAGAATGAGGAGCAGATAAAGCAGGGGGCAGACCGGGGAAAATCCGGCTTCGTATGCCGCCCGACAGTATCGCGCCGCCTGTTTCGCGTCCGCGTTTTGGTCGCCGCTCCATGCGGCTGTAATGTATGCCAATGGTCTTTTCATATAGAAAGCACCTCCGTTTCTGTCGCGCCGAATGTGTCAGCCTTTTCCCCCGCCCTTTCCACTCATGGAAAGGGGGCGGCTCAAGGGAATATCCCCGTCGCATGGCCGCAGGAAAGCACAGCCGGAGCCCGCCGTCAAGAGCAAGGCCGCTTCGCGGTGGTGCTCCGCGCCACTCTTGACGGCGAACATCCGGCTATGCTATGAAAATAGCGGCGACGGGGAATAAATCCTTTGAGCATCGGGGTACGGGGCAGCGCCCCGCTTACTTCTCCTGTTCGGCCTGTTTTTCCGGCTTGGCAAGCTCCGGCTGCTTCTCCTTCCACTCGTCGAGCAGCTTGATGATTTGATCCTTCATCTCACGTGGGGTCTTTTCCTTTCCGAAATACTGGCTCAATTCCTGACTTGAAATAATCACTTTGTCTACCTCCTTTTTTTCTTCGAGCATGATTCCGTCGATTACATCGCCGTTCAGCATCCCTTTTTGGTCAAGCTCCCGCATCCGCTGAGCCTGCGAGAGCGACGGGGCCGACTGCTGGCCCTCAATGGCGACGGCGATATACCGCTGATTTTTCGGCTTGATGAAAGACATTTCCACGGCGGGGGTGAACGAAATTTTCTTATCGTCCACCATTTTCATCAGGTCGGGAACAAGGTCGTTGAGCTTGATATACCGCTGAACCTGTTTGACCGTCATTTTGTTGCGTTCGGCCACAACCGCGTTGGAACGCTGACCGTTCTCCGACTTCGGGCCAAGTTGGCCCGAAGTGGAAATGTCGCCCCGCGCACCCTGCCGCTTGATGGCTTCTAACTGCATTTTCAGGGCTTTGGCCCGTTCGCTCGGCAGGATGTTTTCACGCTGATTGATGTTGTCCTCCACCATCTGCGTGATTGCTTCATCGTCGGAAAGGTTGCGGACGATACAGGGCATGTCCGCGTATCCGGCCAATTCGCTGGCTTTCTGGCGGCGGTGGCCGGATACGATTTCATACCCGCCGTCCTCACGGGGCCGGACAATGGCGGGCTGCGTTACCCCCTTGTCCCGGACGCTTTCCACCATCGCCCGCATTTCATCATCGTCACGGACTTGGAACGGATGATTTTTGAAAGCGTGAAGTTCCGACAGATTGAGAAAAACAATCTGTTCCGTTTCGCCCTTGCGCGGCGGTTCTTTCGGTTCCTGCGACGATTCCGGGGCCGGGGCAGGGATTTTCTCCTTCGCCGGGGCCTTTTTCACAAAAGTAAGTTTTTGCTTCTCCGCGCGGGGCTTGCGCTCCTTTTTGGGGGCCTCGTCCGTTTTTTCGGGAGCCGGGGCCTTTTCGGCCTTATCAACCTTTGGGGGCCTGCCCCTGTGTCCGGGTTTCTTTTCCGACATCAGTTCATTGATTTTGTCGGACAGAACAGCCACGTCGCCGGGGGCGGGGATGTGTTCGCCGCCGATGTCTGACGGCGCGGGCGGCTCAATCGGTTTTTTCGCCTCATGAGACAGCGCTGCCTTTTCCTCGGCGGTCGGTTCAGGGGCCGGGGCCTCGCCGCCGACTTCCTGCGTCGGGATGGCGGGAGCGGCTTTTTCCTCTGCCGGGATTTCACCGACCGGGGCGGTTGCCGTTTTCTCCGGCATATTGGGTTCGTCTTTTGCCATGCGTTTTTCCTCCTTGCTGATTTTTTGCAGTAATAAAGGGCCGAGAAAAATTCTCCGCCCGTTCTGCCTTTGACGCTATCAAAATGATTTGCTAATCCGCAATTGTGAAATCCAGCGTCAGTTCATGGGAAACGGTTCGCGCGTTCGCCCAGGCTAAGCCGAATTTAGCGGTAAGCGCCAGATTCCCCGATGCTCCGTTCGCGCCGAGCGTCCCCAACGGCACTTCCGATGCAAGATCACCCGTATAAACAGGCGTTGCCCGTTTAATCGCCGTCCAGCCGGAACCGGCTGTTTGGCTGATTCCCACGCCGAGCGCCATTCCGCTTCCGGTCTGCGCCGCCGTCAGGCTGTTCCAGTCCGAATAAGCCGTAGGGGCGGCGTCACCGATTCCGGCGGTCGCTTTCAGGCCCGCGACGGAAACCCTGACGGGAAAAGTGGAATGATTGGTGATCGGAATGTCCGGCGCGGTGAACGGCGTATCGCTGTTTGGGTCGATGGAATAGCCGATACTGACCGTGTGGGTCACAGAGACAAGTTCATCTGTATAGTAGTGGGTGACAGTCGAAATGTTTCCGGCATTGTCCACGGCGGCGATATGAATGTAAAAGCTGCTGCCGGACGGGCGGGGAAAGGTGTAGCTGCCCGACGTAGTTGTAATGCTCCCGTCCGGGACGGTATCCGGCTTACTGTCCACCACGATGGAGTAGCCCTTCATCCCGGTTTTTAGGGATGTCGATATGACAGGAGAATCGTACTTCGCGCCGTCGTTCTGGCCGGTAGCCTCCACATAGTATTGATAGCCGGTTGCGTTGTCTTGAGAAGAATAATTGACGGTATACTGCGTCCGGGCGGAATTGTGCGTGACGCTTGAAATAGCCGGTTCGTTCGGTGCGTCCAAATCCTGTCCCTTATGGTCGTTCCAGCTTGTGTCGGTCGTGATTTGAGCAAGGTAAAACAGGGTGTTGGCCGTGACGCGCTGCTCGTCCGGTGTTGCCTCGCCGTTGGAATGGCCAGTCTGGATCATGGCGCAGTTCGACCAACTGGTGAGATAAAAAGTGTTGGTGCCTTGCCCGCCGGAGCCGGTGGCCTCTGCGCTATTGGGGTAAGTGTAGGGTTGCTGATAGGTCATCCACACATCCCCGAAAGCAAGTTGATTGGAATGGGACATCGGGACGTTCAGAACCGTACCCACGTCCCCGATTTTCCACGGGTAATTGGTGAGTAGGCCCTTCTTGGAAACCTTGATCTGCGAACTGCCGAGCACAGTATAATGCGGGATGGTCTGAATATCGCAGTAGTGCGCGAGTTTGAAGAAATTCGGCATGGAGATAGTATCGTTGTCCACCATCGTGTCATGCCCGAACAGAACGCCGCGCCCGGTTTTGATAAAGGCGTCGGTCTTGGTTTCCGCTGCGGCGGACAAATCCTGACTTGCGAAAGCGTCCCACGCGCCGAAATACAGCACGTCGTATTTGTAACTGCCGTCCGTGTTTTTCAGGTAAGTGTCCGGGTTGGCGTTGAAATCGGAAATCGACACGGTATCCACAGAAATGAGGCCCTTCCCGTAACCTTTGGAATCGTATTCGTTCGGCGTTTCCATCCACATTTTAAGGGACGCCGACTTTGGCAGGGTGTAACTCTTGCCGTCCCATGTCGTAAAGGAAACGGTCGGCGCGACAACGGGATAGATGTTCAGAACCTTCGCGTTGTCTTTGGCGGGGATGCTCTGAAAGGTTGATTCATGCGCGGATTTGGAATAGAGCATATAGCTGTACGGCTGGCTTTTGTCGCTGTTTGTCCAGTTCAGCGCCACATAGTTCCCGGACGGATTGGGCGTTGCGGTCAGCGTCAGAACAGACGCGGCGGAGGCCGTGGCGCTGGGAGAAAAGCCGGACAATAGAAAGCTGGCGGCAAGCAGAGGTACAATTAAAAGCCGCCTGAATGATTGCCTCAAATAGAAACCCTCCTTTCGGCGTGGAAGATTGGCCGGGAAAATCCCGGCCAATTCCCGCGCTTATGTTTTTATGCGAGCTGGAACTGGAAAACAAGCTGATGGTTGGCCGTGTACGCCCCGTCGAACGCGAGGCCGTAGTCTGCCGTCAGGGACAGCGCGCCGGAAGTGCTAGGATTCAACGTCCCAATCTGTAACGGAGAATCGTTCACCGCCCAATGGGTGGAAGTGCTGTACCCGCTGTTCCAGCCGGAATTGCCTTTTGCCGCAATGCCGAGCGCAATGTACTTTTTGGAATCCGCGAGGTTGAGCGAACGCCACGCTTTTGCGGACGGATCGACGTCGGTGAAGGTAAGAGAACCGCCCGAAGCGGCTTTCAGAGACTCCACCGTGGCGATCACCGCAACTTTGGTGTTGTTGGTCACTGCGATGTCGGGGGCGGTAAAGGTCTCGGCGTCCGGACTGATGGCGTAGGCCACGTTGATCGGGTGGGTGACGGAGATGGTCAGCGGCGAAATGGAGCCGTTGATCGTCACGTTGCCCGTAATGCTGCCTGTGCCGGTGTCGGTTTTGTCGGCGGCGAACGCCGGGACTGCCGCCG
>JAEWRF010000172.1 GCA_023460155.1 Bacillota bacterium
CAACAGACGACCGCTATATTTTCCGCATGACGGATGACACCGGCATGTTCCAGCACGCCGTTTTCGGCGTGCCGGACCCTTCGGAAGGCTATACGACGGACGACAATGCGAGGGCGCTGATTATGGCAGCCCTTCTGTACGAAAAGACAAGAGATCCGAAATACGAAACTCTCATGATCCGCTATCTGAGTTTTCTTTTTTTTGCGCAGAAAGGCGGATGGTTCCGCAACTTCATGAATTACGACCGTAACTTTTCGGAAAAGAGGGGTTCCGAAGATTGTTTCGGGCGCTGCATCTGCGCCCTCGGCTACGTTGTCTCTAAGGGTGACCTCCCGGAAGACCTGCGCAAGGCCGCCGAGAAGCTGCTCCGACATGTCTATCAGAACTGCTCCAGCCTTTCCAGCATCCGGGGAAAAGCCTATTCGCTGGTCGGCTTGGCCCTCTGGAACAGGGACGATGCAAAACACTTTGTGCGGATGCTCGGTGATTCCATCATTGATACATACGCACAGTCCCGCAGAGAAGACTGGCGCTGGTATGAAACTGAGATGACCTACTGCAACGCGATTCTTCCTCATGCCATGCTCTGCACCTATGAGTTGTTTCTGGAAAAACAGGTTTTGGGCACTGCCCTTGTGAGCCTCGATTTTCTGTTGGAATCCACCGTCAAAAACGGCCGCTTCAAGCCCATCGGCTGCAAGGGCTGGTATCAGCGCGGAGGCACGCCCGCAGAATTTGACGAGCAGCCCGTCGAGGCGTGCAGCACACTTCTCGCCTGTCTGAAGGCCTACCGGCTGACCGGGAATGCAAAATACCGGGACTGTGCCGAGCAATGCCTGCAATGGTACCACGGCGCAAACTCCGCCGGCCTTTCCCTCATCAGCCGGGAAACCGGAGGCTGCTGCGACGGACTCACCAAACGGGGAATCAATCAGAACGAAGGGGCGGAAAGCATCATCTGCTATATTATTGCCACGCTGGAGGGGGAAAAGGAAAACCTTCGGACGGATCGGCAGTGCTGATTCAGTTGGACATTTTGGCCCGCAGAAGATTGAGGCCGAGACCGACAAAAATAATACCGGAAATTTTGTTCATCAGAAGCGCGGACCCTGTCTTTTTCTTTAAAAAAGTCAGCAGGAAGGACGCGGCCACGGCCAGGAAGGTATCCCAGAGAGTCCCCGTCACGAAAAACGTAAAGCCCAGAAGTAGGAACGGAAGAGGCCCAAAGGAATTGCCGGGATTAATAAACTGCGGGATATAGGCCAGGAAGAAAAGGGCTACCTTCGGGTTCAGCACGTTAGTCATGACGCCCTGCAGATAAATCCGAAGCCCACTGTCGTTTGAATCCTTCTGATTTCCCGTTAGGGAAGACGATTTGGAAAGAATGGAGCGAATTCCCAGGAAGACCAGATATCCGGCTCCGAGAAATTTTACAATATTGAACGCCAGCGGGGATTTTGCCAGAATGATCGAAAGCCCGAGAGCCGCCAGCGTTGTATGGAACAGGCATCCCGTGGAGATTCCGAGTGCGGAAAGGATCCCGGCCCTCCGCCCTTTTGCCATGCTGGTGCCCAATATGTACATGGTATCGGCGCCGGGCGTCAGATTCAGAATAATTCCGGAGATTACGAAAAGCCCATAGTTCACAATTCCGAACAAAGCGATTCCTCCTGTTGCTTTCGTTTGATAAAGCAATTTTATTCCTTTCGAACATAAGATGCAAGCATCAAACCTACCGGCTTTTCCGCAGGTTCCGGTTCTTTTTTGAGAAAATCGCATATATACGAATGCAAAAAAGCTGCCGCATGAAGCGGCAGCTTTTTCAGGTTTTCGCACGTCCTTTTTCCCTGACATAAATCAGATTGACGCGCCCGTCCTTTCCGTGGATCGAACGGATTTCAAAAATTTTCAAAGAATTGAGAAAGGGTGTAAGCTTCCGGAATCCGTAGTTGCGCACATCGAAATCCGGGTAGCGCTTTGTCAGAATATTCCCTACGTCGCCGAGGGAAGCCCATCCATCGTCATCGGACGTTTCGTCCACGATTGTAAGAACCGCATTCCGGACCGCGTCCATGGACGTGTGGTCCAGTCCTGCGATGACGGCAGGCGCGCTGGCATCCGCCGACCGGCTTTCCGGAATCACATTCTGGGTCTGGGCCAGCACCTCAAGGTATTTAAATTTATTGCAGGCTGCAATAAAGGGATTCGGCGTCTTTTTCTCGCCCATGCCCACCACGACCATGCCGGACTCCCGCAGCCGGGAAGCAAGGCGGGTAAAGTCGCTGTCGCTGGACACAATGGCAAACCCCTCGATATTTTTCGAATACAGGATGTCCATGGCATCGATAATCATTGCGGAATCTGTCGCGTTCTTGCCGGTCGTATAGCCGTACTGCTGGATCGGCTGGATCGAATTATCAAGCAGGACATTTTTCCAGGAGCCCATTGCCGATTTTGTCCAGTCCCCGTAAATGCGCTTGATTGTCGCGACCCCGTCGTTGGAAATCTCATCAAGAATGAATTTCACGTATTTTTCCGACACATTGTCCGCGTCGATCAGCACGGCAAAGCGCTTTTCATCCGCCATAAACACACCTCAGGCCGTCATACGTTTTCATATTGTTTTTCAAAATATCTTCTCCCCTGCTCACTGTGCAAGCAGATCGGTTTTTTCCGCATGGCCGGAATACGTGGGAACAAGACGATGAACAACTTCCAGCATTTTTACATTGTCCACTCCGGCCACCCCGCGAAGCGCCTCGATATCCTGCAGGAAGGTATCCTCCCGGAACTGAATCGGCGTTCCGATATAGATCAGTTCGTGGGAAGTCTTCCGGCAGCCGCCTTCGCTGTCGAGCAGCAGTTCCTCATACAGTTTCTCGCCTGGGCGCAGACCTGTATACTGAATCTTGATATCGACGTCGGGTTCCAGACCGGAAAGCCGGATCAGATTGCGGGCAAGGTCCACGATCTTGACAGGCTTGCCCATATCGAGAACAAAAATTTCTCCGCCCTGCGCCATGCCGCCCGCCTGAATGACAAGCCGCGCCGCTTCCGGGATCGTCATGAAAAAGCGGACGATATCCGGGTGGGTCACGGTCACCGGGCCGCCCTCCGCGATCTGCTGCTTGAAGAGCGGGATCACGCTTCCGCTGCTGCCCAGGACGTTGCCGAAACGCACTGCCACAAAGCCGGTCTTGCTGTGACGGCTGTAGTATTGGACGATCAGCTCGCAGATGCGCTTGGTTGCCCCCATAATGTTGGTTGGGTTGACCGCTTTGTCCGTGGAAATAAGCACCATGCGCCGGACACCGAATTTATCGCACGCCTGCGCGACATTCAGGGTACCGAACACATTATTTTTTACGGCTTCGCCCGGACTGAGTTCCATCAGAGGAACATGCTTGTGGGCTGCCGCGTGGAATACGACGTCGGGACGGAAAACAGAGAATACATGATCAATGCGGCTGCGGTCGCGCACCGAACCGATGATGACTTCCATATTAAGCTTCGGGAAACGGCGCAACAGCTCGTTTTGCAGCTCGTAGGCGTTGTTTTCGTAAATTTCAAGCACGATCAGTTTTCTCGGGTGGAAGCACGCAATCTGACGGCATAGCTCGCTCCCGATGGAGCCGCCCCCGCCCGTCACAAGAATCGTACGATCCTCCAGATAGCCGCTGATCTCCTCCACGTTGAGACGGATTTCATCGCGCCCCAGCAGGTCGGTAATGCTCACATCACGCACTTTGAGGGGGTCTGCGCTTTCCTCAAGAATTTCATAAAGCGCAGGAATAGTTTTCAGCTTGCAGCCCGTCTCCGTGCAGATGCGGATAATATCCTGCTTGTCTTCATTTTTTGCTGTAGCAATGGCGAGAATAATCTGATCGATGCCGTAGCGGTCCGCCATTTTAATGATGCTTTCCCGTCCCCCGGCGACTTTTACGCCGTGAATCCGCGTGCCGCGCTTCGCCTTATCGTCGTCGATTGCAACAACCGGAAGCCCCTTGGACTGCGGAGCAGACTTCAGATCCTTAATGACCATGGAACCCATCTCGCCCGCGCCGACCACCATAATGCGATTGGAATCGGCGGCACCCAGACTGGCCGCGCGTCTGCGCTTCATCCGCCGGGCAAACCGGAAGCTGAAACGGGACGCCCCCACAAGGAACAGGGTCAGAAGCCACCCCATGACATAGACGGTGTTCGGGAACCGGTAAACAGACAGTGCCCACGGGAAAAAGACATAGCCAAGAACGGTGACCAGAATACAGGCTGTCGTCGTTCCGTAAAAGATTTGGAGCAGCTCGTCCAGACCGGCAAACTGCCACATTGTGCTGTAAAAGCGGAACAGAGCAAAAACGGCAAGACAAATCAGCGTCACCCAGGGGATGCACGCCTTAAAGGACAGGACGTCCAGAAACGGAACACGATTTCCATTGTAGCGAAGAATAAACGCAACCCAATAGCTGAAAAAGACGCACACTGCATCTACGATCACCTGAGGAACCAATACCTTATAGTTAACGCGCTTGTTTGACATACTATTACTCCAATTCGAACAATATTGCCCAATTAGTATAGCACAAACC
>JAEWRF010000173.1 GCA_023460155.1 Bacillota bacterium
GGACAGACCGACAATGGAGCCCGCCTGAATATCGATGCCCCCGGTGATCATAACGAACGTGACGAACAGAGATATGATGCAGATGGAAATAATATCGTTGACGCTGCCGAGCAGGACGGCCGGAAGCAGGAACTTGCGGTTTGCCATGCCGAAAATCACGAATTCAAGGATCAGAATGCCAAGGAGTACGGTAGACCAGCTTTTCAGGGCCGACCCAAGCTTTTCCAAAGGTGACTTCTTCATGCCCGCTCACCTCCCTTTTCGTTGTTTTCATCAGCGGTGCGGGCCGCGAGACGCGCATGACGGTTTTTGACCGCGGCGCGGTTCTGGGAAACGGCGTCGATCACTACGATTGCAATCAGCAGAACGCCGGTAATCGTGTCATTATAGTCGGAAGAAAAACCGAGGAAAACCAGGATGCGGCTGACAGAGGACATAATCACCGCGCCGATCGAGGCACCCAGCAGACTGCCGAGGCCGCCCGTCAGACTGATGCCGCCGAGCACGCAGGCCGCAATGGCATTCATTTCATAACCGCTTCCGGCGACCGGCGTAATAAAGCCGATCCGGGAAGAATAGAGGATGCCCGCCACCGCCGAGAACAGGCCGCAGATCACATAGCTGAGCACCTTTGTGTTCTTGGCCGGAATACCGACCAGCGTCGCGCCCATGGCATTGTCGCCGACCGCGATGAAATATTTGCCGCGGCGGGTCCGCGTCAGAATGAAATGAGCGATAATCACAAAGACGATCACGGCCGCGTAGAAATTGGTCAGCCCTCCGGCCAGCATCGTTTTGGAAAGCTTCGTGAAGGCTGCGGGAAGGTTCTCAACCCACGCGCCCTTCGTATAAACGTAAATCAGGCCGCGGGCCACTCCCATGGTGCCGAGCGTAAAGATCAGGGACGGAATCCCCAGAATCGCCACGCCCCAGCCGTTGATCAGCCCGATAACAAGGCCCACCGCCAGTCCGGCAATAACCGCAATCGCCCAGTTGCTCCCGTCCCGCAGGAACGAAGAGGCAACCGCCGCCGAAAGACCCAGCGTCGCGCCGATGGAAACATCGATTTCACCGGTGAAAATGACAAACGCAATTCCCGCCGCAAGAAGGGTAAACACCACGCTGTCGTTAAAGCAGTTCAGGATCGTGGTCGGCGTGAAGAACGAGTGGTTTACAATGCCTACCACGGCGAACAGAACGATCAGGAACAGCAGGCTGGATACTTCCCGGATTTTGAGAAGTTTTTTGACCGCGTTCATGCTCCCACCTTCTTTCCCTTGACTACGCCAAAGGCGGCAGCCATCAGATTATCCTGGTTGATTTCATCTTTGCTGAATTCAAAATTCACCCTGCCGCGGTAAACCGTGACGGCCCGGTCGGCCAGCTCCACAATTTCTTCAATATCGGAAGAAATCAGCATGACGGCCACGCCCTGCTCCTTCAGCTTCTGAATGATCGCGTATACGTCTCCGCGCGCGGCGGCGTCGATTCCGCGGGTAGGCTCATCCAGAATCACCAGCTTCGGCTGATTGGAAAGCGCCCTGGCGATCACGATCTTCTGCTGATTGCCTCCGGAAAGGCTTCCGACATCCTGATCCTGCCCGGTTACCTTGATGCGGAAATCATCGACATATTTCTTGGTCAGGTCGTGAACCGCCTGCCGGTTCAGGAAAAACCGGCCCATGCTCGAGTCCGAAAGCATTGCGGAAACCGTGTTGTCCGCAACGTCGCTGATCTTGAACAATCCGTTCAGGTGGCGGTCTTCCGGAACATAATTGACCCCGGCTTCCAGCACCTGTCTGGTAGTAAGGCCCGTGATGTCCTTCCCGTTCAGAAGCACTTTGCCGCCCAGCACCTTATCCATGCCGAAAATCGTGGTGGCAAGCTCGGTGCGGCCTGCGCCGACCACTCCGGCAACACCCAGAATCTCTCCGGCATAAATTTCAAGGTTGACTTTGCTGAAGCCGTAGCCCGAAAAGTCTTTGAGTTCAAACACCGGCTTCGCGTTCCGGTAATCGATCGTTTTTGCACTTTCGGCCTGCTGGACGCTCTTTTCCTCCATATTCGGGGGCAGCAGACCCTTCACCAGCATTTCGCGGGTAAAATCGCTGACCGGCCCGCTGAGGGTGATGACGCCGTCGCGCATGATCGCGACATGGGAGGCGATTTCAAAAACTTCGGCAAGTCGGTGTGTTATGTAGATAATACCGATGCCTTTCGCCTTCAGGTCCGCGATGCACTTAAACAGGCTCTCCACCTCGTCGAAGGTGAGCGCGCTGGTCGGTTCGTCGAAAATGAGCAGGCGGGAATTGCGCAGCAGACCGCGCAGAATTTCCACCAGCGTCTGTTCGGCGATGGAAAGGCTGTTCGCTTTGCGGGAAAGGTCGAGTCGCCAGCCGATTTCATCCATCTGCTTGATCAGACGGGAATGAAGTTCGCCGGCTTTTTCGTTAAAGCCCACCAGAATGTTTTCCTCAACGGTCATATTGGGGAAAAGCATCGGCTCCTGCGGGATCATATAAATCCCTTTGGCCAGGGCGACCGACGGCTTGCTCAAATTTACCTTTTCGCCGGCGACTTGGATCTCGCCTTCGTCCGGCTGAAGAATTCCCATGATGATTTTCATCAGGGTGCTCTTTCCGGCGCCGTTGCCGCCGATCAAAGCAACCACCTCGCCGGGGCGAACGTCCAGATCGATTCCCTTTAAGACCTTGTTATTCTGGCCGAACGCTTTAAAAATCCCGCGGACGGAAAGCAACATCTCATCCTTTGGATTTACCCGAGATTCCGCCATAGATTCTCCTCCATCCCAACTGAGATTCAGCAGACTGCCTGCTGAAGGGTTTTTCTCTTAAAATGTGAACAAATGTTATGACTGAGAATTTTTATCTGTGCCAACATCATACGATATTTCTTTTGGATTGTCAACACTTTCATTGCTCCGGCTAAAATATTTTTCGTTTCATTTTACTTTTGCTTGGTAATTATATTATTATTTGCATTTTATTCCGATTATATTTAGTAAAATAGCGCATAAATCCTTAACTAAATTTCTTTAAATAAAATACAAGCACAATTCTAATTGAAATAGCAATTGACACGCAGAACATCTGGTGATATACTAATGCCACAAACAAAAGATTTATATTAAAACATTTGTAACGTATCCCATTCGGCCTAATTGAACAGGAAACAACATTTATTGACCCTTTAATATAAATTTGTGGTATGATGCTGTGAGATGACCAAAATCCTTCTTTTGGAGGTGTATTCCTGTGAATTACGAGGAAACACTCACTGTGAAAACCGCTTGGTATTACTATTGTGAAAATATGACGCAGCAGCAGATTTCGGAAAAGCTTGGCATCTCCCGCATCCGGGTAATCAAACTGCTGGATAAGGCAAAGCACGAGGGCGTGATTCAGTTCCAGATCCGGCAGGACGGCGCTCAGCATATGCAGCTGGAGCGCAAGCTAGCCGAAACCTGGGGGCTGAAGGATACCTTCGTGGTGCCCACCCCGCCGGCGGGGGCACAGGTCAACGAAACCATAGCAAAAGCCGCGGCCATGTATATTGGCAACCGGATTACGGAAAACTGTTTTATCAACATGGGCTACGGCGACACGCTCAGCCGAATTCTGAACCACCTTGCCAGCATGAACGAATTTCCGATTTCGGTTGTTTCGCTGACCGGCGGTGTAAGTTATTATCTGCCGAACGCGCAGTCTCATACCTTTAATGCAAAACTTTACCTGATTCCCTCGCCGCTTCTGGTTTCTTCCGGGGAAATGGTGGAAGCCATGCGGCAGGAACCCTCCGTGAAGGAAATCTATCGCATGGTAAAGCTTGCTTCCTTTACTCTGGTCGGCATCGGCGGCATGGGAGACACCGCCACGGTGCTTGCCAACGGCATCCTGAGCAAAAACGATTTCCTGTACCTTTCCATGAAGGGCGCCGTGGGAGATGTTTTGAGCCATTTCATTGATAAGGACGGGAACCTGGTCCCTACCGAGGTGGAAAATCGTCTGATCAGCACCTCGCTGGACACAATCCGTGAGTTGGACAACGTAATCGGCATTGCGGCCGGTCCTTCCAAGGTGGAAGCGATCCGCGCGACCCTGCGGGGAAAATATCTCGATATTCTGATTACCGACGAGGAGACAGCTATGAAGCTGGTAGACGGCGAGGAAAGCGAGCAGACCCCCGCCGGATAAGGCTGAACCATAAATTCAGAGGAGGATGCAAGTATGCCGCAGAAATATTTGATGGCAATCGACGCGGGCACCGGAAGCGTCAGGGCAGTGCTCTTCGATCTGGAAGGACGTCAGATCGGCTGTGTGCAGCGGGAGTGGGATCACAAAGAAGATCCGCGCTATCCCGGGAGCATGGATTTCGACTGGGTCTTCAACTGGAGCCTGGCCGTCGGGTGCATCCGGGGCGTTCTGAAGGAAACTGGGATCGACCCTTCCGATATTGCCGCCGTTTCGACTACCTGCATGCGGGAAGGCATCATCCTTTACGACGCCGAGGGACACGAGATCTGGGCCTGCGCCAACGTGGACGCGCGCAGCACGGAAGAGGTCGTCGAACTGATCCGAAGCGACCCGAAGCTGGAGAAGGAACTCTACCTGAAATCCGGGCAGTCCTTTGCACTGGACGCTCTCCCCCGGCTGCTCTGGGTCAAGAACAAAATGCCGGAGGTATATGAAAAGACCGCGTCGGTCGGCATGTTTAACGATTGGCTGATTTACCGGATGACCGGCGTACTGGCTGTGGAGCCGAGCAATGGCTCAACCACAGGGATATTTGACCTGCAGAAACGGGACTGGGACCCCGCTCTCGCGGAAAAGTGCGGCCTTCGCACCGATATTTTCCATCCGGTGCTGGAATGCGGCACGGTTGCGGGAAAGGTAACCGTGGCCGCCGCCGCCGAAACCGGCCTTGCTTCCGGCACGCCGGTCGTGACCGGCGGCGGAGACGCGCAGCTCGGCTGCATCGGCGTCGCCGTCGTGAAGCCGAATCAGGCTGCCGTTTTCGGGGGAAGCTTCTGGCAGTACGAATTCAATACCGCGAACGGCAGGACCGACCCCGAATGCAGGGTGCGCGTCAACTGTCACGCCGTTCCGGGCGTCTGGCAGTACGAGGCGCTGGCATTCAAGCCCGGGCTGGTCATGCGTTGGTTCCGCGACGGGTTCTGCCAGCTGGAAAAGCAGGAAGCAGAGAAGTCCGGGAAAGATCCCTATTATCTGCTGGACCAGGAGGCCAAAAAAATTCCGGCGGGCTGTTACGGCATGATGTGCACGTTTTCCGACGTCATGAATTTTATCCGCTGGAAGCACGCCTCGCCCACATTCACCAATTTTGAACTGGACCCCGAAAAATTCAACCGGTACACTTTCTACCGCGCGATCCTTGAAAACACCGCTCTTGTGACAAGAGGTCACCTGGAGCTGGTGAAGGAGGCCACGGGAAACATGCCGGAGGAGATCGTGTTCGCGGGGGGCGCCGCAAAAAGTCCGCTTTGGTGCCAGATTGTTTCGGACGCGCTGGGTCTGCCGCTCCGGGTTCCGGTGGTCAAGGAAGCGACCGCTCTGGGCGCCGCGATTCTGGCCGGGTACGGCGTCGGAATCTACAAGAGCGTGCCGGAAGCGGCGGAAAAGCTGGTTCACTGGGATAAACTGTACCAGCCGAACCCGGAAAACCACAAGATCTACGACGAAATGTACGGCGCCTGGCGCAAGGTTTACGCCGCCCAGCTTGAACTGTGCGACCGCGGCCTGACCCGCTGTATGTGGAGCGCACCCGGCCTCTGATTTTAAAAATTTCAATTTGTGAAAGGATTGAACAGTATGTATATTATAAACGAGGGCGATAAAGAGTATCGCTTCGGTGACAGCGGGCCCAAGTACCTGATGAAAGGCCCGCGTATGAATTTCGCAATTGTGCGGTTCATGCCGAAACAGGATTTCAAGGCTCACTACCACAATATTATGGAAGAAGACTTCTTCATTCTGGAAGGAGAGGTCGACGTTGTTGTGGACGGTGTTGTCAACCATCTGAAGCCGGGCCAGCTGATTCACATCGAGCCGGGCGAAGTGCATTATGTCATCAACAATTACGACGCGCCGGTTAAAATGATCTCCACTCTCGCGCCTTTTCAGGAAATCGACAAAGTGGAAGTCGACAATTACATATACTAATTGTCGTCGAAAAGCGGGAGGCTGCTGTTATGAAAACAATTCAGGCTGTTGCTGTTACCCCGGAGAACTGGGCTCCCTACGGTTACCTTGCCGATATCGGCAGACCGGAGGCTTCCTACGGTCTGGGAGAGTACCCCTGCGTCTTTCACAGGGATATGGTCCTTGCGCCGATTGCCAGCACCGCGCCGGTCGCCTTCGGTTCGCTGAAGGTCGGGAAGCGCCCGATGGTGATTCAGGATGTGGAATATCACTCAAACACGGTTGAAGTTATGATGCCGCTGGATGACGACATGGTGGTTCATGTCGGAGACGCGAACGGCGGAACACCGGAGCCGGAGCGGCTGAAGGCGTTCCTGATTCCGGCTGGAACTTTGCTGGTGTTCCGCGCCGGTGCATGGCACGGCGCCCCCTTCCCCGTCCACCGCGACGGGACCGTGCTGATCTGCCTGCCGGAGCGCACCTACCTCAACGACACCAAAAAGATCCTTTTAAAGGAAACTGAGTATATCGGAATTGAACTCCCCGAATAAATATCTCCATACGCAGAGATCCCCCAAGCGCAGACTGCCTGCGCTTGGGGGATCTCTATTTCTCCGGGAAACCCGGGTCCGCTGTCAGAAACGGGCTCTAAGGGCGGAGGATGCTGCGGTAGCTTGCCACGGCGCGCTCCGCAGATACTCTGCGCACACTGTCTACGGTCTCATAGTCGTCAAACAGCAGGGCACAGACCGAGGGGGAAATTGCTTTGTTTTTCACCATGCCCTCCAGAATGGAAACAGCCAGCTCCTTCGGCATGCCGCCGCGGTAGGGCCTTTCCTCGGTAATCGCCGTGAAAACATCAGCGACGGCCATGATTCTGGACCCCAGGGAAAGACTGTGTGCCGAAAGCCGGAACGGGTAACCGCGGCCGTTCAGCTTTTCGTGATGGTAAGCCGCCCAGGGCGCGATCTCCTCGAACCCGGAAATCGGCTGCAAAAGGCGGTAGGTATAATAGGTGTGCGACCGGATCACATCGAATTCCGCCGGCTCCAGCTTATCCTGTTTTTCCAGAATCTCTCTCGGGACGGCCAGCTTTCCGATATCATGCAGGTTCCCCGCAATATTCATCATCTTGCACTCGTCCTCCGAAAATCCGGAAAGCTCCGCCAGCTTTACCGCCGCGGCGGCAACCCCGGCGGAATGCATCGCCGTGAACGGACTGCGGAAGTCGATGATCCGCGCGAAGACCTGTGTGAGGTCAACCACCTCGTCCAGCGTCAGCTTGACCGCGCGGACCGAGGAATCCTCCGCAAGATCCGAGACGGAAGGCTGATAGATCAGGTCAAGCCACAGGGCCTCCCGGTCACTGATCCGCAGGAACGCATTCGCAAGCTCCGGAACAAACAGAGAGCCGCTGTTTTTGCCGACATATTCCCGAATGGACCGGATCTGACTGATGACGCATTCCTGCCGGTTCACCTGAACCGCTACCCGGTCCGCGAGGTGAACGATGTGCGAGAGCATCGGAACTTCGGAGCCCTGAAAGGAAGCCCCTTTTCCGTTTTGCCACGGGATGTGGTGGTAGCGGACGACTTCGGACACATCCGCCAGAACGGGGAAACCGGTAAGCAGCCTCGCCCCCAGAAAGGCATGGTCGTTGACCTGTTCCTCCTCCTCCGAGAAATCCAAATTGTCGCGGAACGCAATCGCTCCGACATCGTGCAGGAGCGCGGCCATCGTCAGGGTACGCTTCTGCTCAATGGGCACGCCGCACGCGTCGGCGATATGATATGCCAGGTAGGCGACCTGCTGGTGGTGATCCGTCACCGCGGGGCTGACCAGGTCGATTGCTTTTGTAAGGCAAAATAGTAAATCGTACAGGTTGGTAAAATAGTTGTTTAAGCTCAAGATCTTTCGCCTTTCCTTCTTTGGAAATTTAGCGGCGTTCCGGCCGATCAGCCGCTGTTACTCCGCAGCGCGCTGGAAAACGATGTCGTCCACCATAGGCTCCAGTCGCAGCAGTAGGCTGTCAATGGAGCCGGAAAGGATGCCGGTCTGAAACGCAAGCGGCATCGTAATGATCAGAGTATCTTCCTTCATCTCCCGAACCCGGAACACATCGTAATGGAAATGCTCCAGCGGGAGCGTGCGGTCCTTGTACTGCAGGAACAGCCCGCCGTCCCGCTCCAGCACCCGGACGTTCCCGTAACCGTCGCTGTGATAAATTCCCGCATAGGCTTCCATGGGGTGAGAAGGGCGGGTCCCCGGAACCGGAGGATCCGGCATCAGATTGAGGTCCCAGTCATAATAAAAATTTGTATAATGGTCCTTCTCCGGGTGAATCCGGGTGGGCCAGTCGACCGACGGGAAATCCAGCAGCCGGTCGATCAGCGTATACAGCAGCGTGTAAATGATCGGCATGCAGGGTTTATGCCGGTTCATCAGCATGGCGACGCTGATCTTCTGCTGCGGGAAAAATGCTTCCAGCGCGCAGTAGCCCTCGATTTCCCCCAAATGACTCTGCAGGGGGAGTCCGCGGTACTGCTCGGCCACCCAGGCCATCCCGTAGCCGCCATGGGAAGAAATTTCGGGGAAATCCCACGGCACCGTCTCATAGGCGACCTGCGCCGTATGCATTTCCCGCATGTTCGTTTCGCTGATCAGTCGCTTTCCTTCCGGCGTCACGCCGCCGCGGAGATGGAATTCCAGCCACTTGGAGAGATCCTCCACCGTCGAGTTGACCGAAGCCGCCGGGCCCGCAAGATCCACGTTCCACATGGCGAGCCGTTCCAGCTTCCCGTTCCGGTACAGGTAAGGCTCGGCGTGGTTCGGCGTGTGCTTCATTTCTTCCAGCGAACAGTTTGTGCGCTCCATCGAAAGCGGCTCCAGAATCCGCTCCCGGACCAATTCCTCCCAGATTTTCCCGGTCAGGCGCTCCGCGATGTGGCCGATGACGGTAAACATGACGTTGCTGTACTGCGGCTTGCTGCGAAACGGCGCGCTCGGCTGTAAATACCGCAGGCGGCGCATGAATTCCGCCCGTGGAATCGTATCCGGCCACATGGAGTCGTGCCCGCCCAGCCCGGTGCGGTGACAAAGCATATCGCGCAGCGTAACCTGTGCGGTCGCCACGGGGTCGTACATCCGGAAATCCGGAAGATAGTCGACGACCGGCGTATCGTAACCGACAATTCCTTCGTCCACCAGCATCGCGATCACCGCGGAGGTGAAGGACTTGGAG
>JAEWRF010000174.1 GCA_023460155.1 Bacillota bacterium
CGCCGACGCCGCCGATCCAATCAAGGAACCGGTTTCCGTCCACATCCTCGAACATGGCACCCTCGCCGCGGCTGATGACGCACGGATACCCGCACTGGATTGCCCCGATTACGGCTTCCTTCCGGCGCTCCAGCAGCGCCTTGGCCTTCGGCCCGGGCACCGTGCCCGTAACGATCTCCGGCAATGCTTCCCGTAACATGACAAACTGCCTCCCTTTATTTTATCCCCTTTGAAACTACAGGGAAAATTCTTTTTTTGCGTCGGCGAGCGCGCCGTCCATCCTGGCAAGCACCGCGTTGATCTGCTCTTCCGTAATAACGGCGGGCGGCTCAAAGCGGATGCTCTTGCTGTTGTTCAGCGTTCCTGCCGTCAGCACACCGCGCGCGAACAGGCCTTTCGCCACCTCGTAACCGACCTCGCTGCGGACGAATTCAACCGCAAGCATTAGACCTTCTCCGCGCACATCCACGATTACCGAAGGATATTTTTCCTTCAGCTCCTGCAGGCCGGCTTTCAGAATGGTTCCCTTCCGCTTCGCCTGGCCGGGGATGTCGTTGTCGAGCATGTATTTGATCGTCGCGAGCGCGGCGGCGCAGCACACCGGATTGCCGCCGAACGTCGGGGATCCGAGCAGCCACGGGTTATCGATCAATTCCTGCGTCCACATATTCGGCCGGCAGATGATGCCGGTAATCGGCATGATGCCGCCGCCGAACGCCTTGCCGAAGGTCATGATGTCCGGGGTGACGTTCTCCGCTTCGCAGCGCCACATGGTGCCGGTTCTTCCCATTCCCGTCTGAATTTCGTCGAAGATCAGCGCGACGCCGAATTCGTCGCAGATGCCGCGGAGCTCGGGCAGATAGCCTTTCGGCGGTACGATCACGCCCGCTTCGCCCTGAATCGGCTCCACAATGACGGCGGCGACCTTTTCCCCGACCGCCTGCAGGTTGCGCACGGCCTTGCGCACATCCGCCGCGCTGCCGTACTCCACGTGCTGCACCTGCTGTACCATCGGCGTATAGGGCACACGGTAGGTGTTCTTCCCGCCCACGGAAATGGCGCCCATGCTCTTGCCGTGGAACGCGCCGACCGTAGAAATGTACCAACGGCCGCCCGTGGCGATACGCGCCAGCTTCAGCGCCATTTCCACCGCTTCCGCGCCGCCGTTCGTGAAGAAGCATTTTTCCAGGTCGCCGGGTGTGATATCCGCCATCGCCTTGGCAAGATACCCGCGCAGCGGATCCAGAAGCTCCTGAGAATGCAGCGCCTGATGGTCGAGCTGCGCCTTGACCGCGTCCAGGATCTCCGGATTGCGGTGGCCGCAGGTATAAATGCCGAACCCGCCCAGGCAGTCGATGAACTCCTCGCCGTACAGGCCCTCGACGACCGCGTCGCGGTCCGTCCACTCCAGCACGGCGGAATTGGTGGAAACGGATTTCCGGTACTTCAGCCATCCGGGGCTGACATACTGATCAAAATAGTGGATGGTCTCCTTCGTCATGGTGTCCTTCTCTTCGTCGGACAGCCGGTCGGAATGAATATAACCGAGCACCCGTTCCAGATCACTGCTTACCTGTTCGTAACTCATAATAAAATCTCCTCGCATCGGATCGTTGAAGCACAGCCGGTTTTTCCGGCGCCTGCTTTCTTACATCTATAATGATAGCTCAGGAGCATGCTCCGTGCAATCCGCCGGCTGCACCGTCTTTCTGCTTCTTTTCTATCACGTATGGTACTTTTTAAGTAGTTTACTGCAAAAATTAAAGCATAATCCCAGAAATAGAGTCAAATATTCCGGGATTATGTTCTTTTCATATAATATTATTGGAGTAGTTCAGTTTTGGTACCATCCGACGGGTCCCGGTGCAAGGTTCAGGTTGATCTGTTTGATCTCCTGATATTCCTCCAGCCCGTGAACGCCGAGCTCGCGCCCGACGCCGCTGCGCTTGTAACCGCCCCAGGGCGCTTCGTTAAACGTGGGGTTGTAGCAGTTGACCCACGTGATGCCCGCGCGGATTTCTTTTACCACCCGCATGGCGCGCGCAACGTCGCTCGTGAAGACGGCGCCCGCAAGGCCGTAATCGGTATCGTTTGCCAGAGCGGCGGCCTCCGACTCCGTGCGGAAGGTCTGCACGGTCACGACGGGCCCGAAGATTTCCTCGCGCACGATCTTCATCTGCGGGGTGCAGCGGTCGAAGACGGTAGGCCGGACAAAATACCCGTTCGCACAGCCGTTTTCAGTATAGCGCTCCCCACCACAAACGAGCTGGGCACCTTCCTCTATGCCGCTGCGGATGTAGCTGAGCACCTTTGCCATGTCCCGTTCCGTGATGAGCGGGCCGAGATCCGGGTTTTCAAGGCCGTTTCCGATGGTCATGGCATTTGCGCGCGCCGCAAGCCGCTTTACGAATTCGTCCTTCACGGATTCCTCAACCAGAATGCGCGAGCCTGCGGAGCAGACCTCGCCCTGATTGAAGAAAATGCCGATCATCGCCCACTCGACGGCCCCATCGAGGTCCGCGTCCGCAAAGATGATGTTGGGCGACTTGCCGCCGAGCTCCAGGCCGATCTTTTTCACGTTGCCGGAAGCGGCGCGCATCAGGCTCTGACCAACGCGCGTGCTGCCGGTGAAGGCGATCATATCGACGTCGGTGTTTTCGCCCAGCTCGGTGCCGACCTCCGCGTCCCCCTGCAGCAGATTGATGCAGCCGCGCGGCAGGCCGACTTCTTCGAAAAGCTCAAACAGGCGGATGGTCGAGAGCGGAGCCTTCGGGCTGGGCTTAAACACAACGCTGTTGCCCGCTGCGAGCGCGGGGGCGAGCTTCCAGACGGACATGAGGAACGGGTAGTTCCACGGGGTAATCTGCGCGCAGACTCCCACCGGCTCGTGCACGGTGTAGGAGTGCATGGGGCCGAAGTTCGCGTTTACATCGTAAACTCCGCCGTACGGCGCTTTGATGAGGCCCGCATAATAACGGAATGTGTGAACGCCGTCGTCGACATCGCCCTCGGCCTCGCGCAGCGGCTTGCCGTTGTCCAGTGTATCGAGCCGGGCCAGTTCGGCGGCATGCTCCTCGATTTTGTCAGCGATTTTCAGCAGCACGTCGCCGCGCTTCTGGGAATCCATATCGCGCCATTCCCGCGTTACATAAAAGGATTTTTTCGCCGCGGCGATGGCCCGGCGCGTATCGGCGATGCTGCTCTCCCACACGCGGTCGAACACCTCGCCCGTCGCGGGGTTGATCACGTCGATGATCTTCCCGGAGGTTCCCTCGGTCCACTCTCCGCCGATGTACATTTTTCGGATTTCCATGGCTTCCTCCTCCGACGCGGGGGCTTCCGCCCCCACCCGCTCATTTCTTCAGTTCGGTCCAGATGGCGTTGTACTTTGCGAGCGTGTCGGGGTCGAGGTTTTTGACATGCTCGCCTTTTTTAATCACGTCCGCCGGCACGTTTTCGGCTGGGTTGTTCTTATAGTCGTCGCCCAGAAGCTCCACGGCGGCCTTGTTCGGCTGCAGATACGGGAACTCCTCCGAAACGGCCTTGCCGGTCTGCGCGTCCAGCATGTAATTGATGAACGTGTTCGCATTCTCCGCGTTCTTTGCGCCCTTGGTAATGCACCAGTTGTCGAAGAAGACGTAGGCGCCCTCCTTCGGGAACACGATCTTGATGGCGGGGTTCTCCTTCATGGCGAGGGCAATCTCGGCGCTCCAGCAGAAGCCGAGGGTCGCGTCGCCCGAAATCAGCGCGGATTTCGGGCTGTCGCTGTCGTAGAGCTTGATGTTGTCCTTGATTTTCAGAACCTGCGTTTTAATCTGGTCGAGCTTCGCGCCGTCGGTCTCGTTCATGCTCATGCCGAGGCTCCGGGCCGCCATGCCGATCACCGCGCGGTAATCGTCCAGCGCGACGATGGTTTTCTTATATTTCGGATTGAACAGGTCCGCATAACCCGTGATATTGTCCTTGATCTTGGAGGTGTTGACGGCGATGCCCGCGATGCCGCCGAGGTACGGCATGGAATACTGGTTGCCCGGGTCGTAACTCTGGTTGAGAAACGCGTCCGAAATATTTTTTACATTCGTGATCTTCGACTGGTCGAGCTTTTGCAGCATGCCCTGCTTGATCATCTGCTCCACCATGTAGTCGCTCGGCTGCACGATGTCAAACGCGCCCTCGCTCTCCGATTTCACCTTCGCCAGCATATCCTCGTTGGTGGAAAAGGTTGATACGTTCACCTTGATGCCCGTCTGCTTCTGGAAATTCTGGATGACGGAATCCGGGACGTACTCCGTCCACACGTAGAGGTTCAGTACCCCTTTGCCGGAGGTTCCGGAAGCCGGCGCAGCCGCAGAAGCTGAGGCGGAGGATTCCGCCTCCGAAGAAGCGGCAGCCGTTCCGCCCGTTGTGGAAATCTTGCCGCCGCACGCGGTCAGCGAGCCGAGCAGGATGGAAGACGCCAGAAACACGCCGAGAAACTGTTCCTTTTTCATATTCGATCTCTCCTCTTTCTATGGCAATGGGATTTCGGGCGGCAGGGTGTTCATCCCCTGTGCCGCAGCCGCCGGACAAATCCGCTCTGGGTCAGGAAAACGAGCAGTCCGGTCACAAGCAGGATCAGCGCGGAAAGCGCGTTGACGTCGGGCGAAACACCGCTCTTGATACTCTCCATCACTTTGAGCGGGAAGGTCATGGTCTGGCCGTTCGTGAAATAGCTGATGATCACGTCGTCGATGGAAAGGGTGAACGCCAGCAGCGCGCCCCCGGCAATGCCGGGCGCCAGAACCGGCAGAGTAATGTGAAAGAAGGTTCGCACCCGGCCCACGCCGAGATCCATGGACGCTTCCTCAATGGATTTGTCGTAGCCGTCCAGCCGCGCGCGAACATTGAAAATGACGAACGGAATGCAGAACGTCACGTGTGCCAGCACCAGTGAGATCATTCCGCGCGGGATATTCACCGTGGCGAACAGAGTCAGCAGGGCAATGCCCAAAACAATCTCCGGAATAACGACCGGAATGTAAAGCAGGGCGTCGATCACGCTTTTTCCGCGGAACCGGTACTTGAACATGCCCACGGCGGCGATGGTGCCGATGATGGTGGAAAGCAGCGTGCTCACCGCCGCGAGGATCAGTGTGTTTTTAAAGGAGTCGAGCAGCGCCGCGTTCTGCAGCAGCTTTCCGTACCAGGCGAAGGTGAAACCCTTCCACGACATATACGGTTTGGATTCCGTCGCGTTGAAGGAGTTGACGACGATCACTACGATCGGCAGGAACAGGAATGTGTAAATCAGGCCGCAGTAGACGGCGCCGAGACGCCGCTTCCCTCGTTTCTTTCCATTCATCCGCTACACCCCCAGACTCTGCATGTCGCCGCCGCACTTCTGGTACAGCTTTACCAGAAGGAGCGTGATTGCGATAAGAATAATCGAAAGGGCTGCGCCCAGCGGCCAGTTGTTGCCGCTCTGGAACTGTCGCTCGATCAGGTTGCCGATGACGTCCGAGTTGCCGCCGCCCAGAATATCCGCCACGTAGAAGTAGCCGAGGCTGGGGATGAACACCATGATACAGCCTGAGAATACGCCGCTCATCGTCTGCGGCAGAATCACGTTGAAAAAGGTCGCCGCCCCGCGCCCGCCGAGGTCGGAAGAAGCCTCCAGCTGCGCCTGATCGAGCTTTTCAATTGCGGTGTAAAGCGGCAGCACCATGAATGGGAACAGCACGTACGCCATGCCGAGCACCGTCGCGCCCCGGTTGAACAGGAGCTCCAGCGGGCTGTTGATCAGGTGCAACGACTCCAGCAGCAGGTTCAGCCAGCCGCTCGCGCCGAGGAAAGTGCGCCAGCCGTAAATGCGGATCAGCGAGTTGGTCCAGAACGGGATGATGACCATCATGTAGAGAATCGTTTTTTTACTTTGGAATGTGCGGGAAATCAGGAACGCGAACGGATACCCCAGCAAAAGGCAGATGGCGGTTGCGAGGATCGCAATCACGAGGGACTGCACGTAAATCTGCAGGTAATCGGCATCCAGCAGGCTATGGTAGTTCGCGAGGGTAAAGCTGAAAACAATGTCGTAGTTCGAGTCGATGCTGCAGAAGCTCATAACCATTACATAAAGCAGCGGCACCGCGACGAAGAACAGAAGCCAGAGCGAAACCGGCCCGACCATCGTGAGAATCGGGAGCACGGCGGAACGGAATTTACGCATTTCGTCCCCGCCCCCTTATTCCATCACGGCCGTCTCGACCGCGTGATAGACGTCCTGATCGTGCGGATGGATCAGCCGGGCATCCTCCGGGTTCCAGTAAAGCCAGACCGGGCCGTCCTCGGGAAGGGCGTCACCCGCCAGACGCTCCAGCTTGAGTTCATGCCCGTTCGGCAGCATCACGATGGATTTGAGCACCGAGCCGATGTAAATCTGCTCCTTCACAAGGCCCTGAATGGTAAAGCCCTCGACCGGTGTAAGCGAATACCGCATGCGCTCCGGCCGGACGGAAACCGCCACAATCTCATTTTCCGTAAAGCCCTCGCCCTGCCCAAGGACGCTGCCGGACTCCACCGCGATGGAAACGCGGTCGCCGGTGACGCCGCCGACCATGCCCTCAAACAGATTCGTTTCCCCGATGAACGTCGCTACGAACTTGGAGGCCGGCACCTCGTAGATTTCCTTCGGGAGGCCCAC